>JAHEDN010000219.1 GCA_024641225.1 Burkholderiales bacterium
GGTTTGGCGGCGTGCTCAATGCCTTCGAACTGATGAAGGCGATGATCGACGCCGGTGCGGCCGGGGTGCATTTCGAGGACCAGCTGGCGTCGGTGAAGAAGTGCGGCCACATGGGCGGCAAGGTGCTGGTGCCGAGCCGCGAGGCGGTGTCCAAGCTGATTGCCGCGCGACTGGCTGCCGACGTGATGGGCGTGCCGACCGTGCTGCTGGCGCGCACCGACGCGGAAGCCGCGGATCTCGTCACCTCCGACGTCGACGAGAATGACAAGCCGTTCATCACCGGCGAGCGAACGGTCGAGGGCTTCTTCCGCACCCGCAACGGCCTCGACCAGGCGATCAGCCGCGGCCTGGCGTACGCGCCGTATGCGGACCTGATCTGGTGCGAAACCGGCAAGCCGGATCTGGCCTTCGCCAGGGCATTCGCCGAGGCCATCCAGAAGCAGTTCCCCGGCAAGATGCTTGCGTACAACTGCTCGCCGAGCTTTAACTGGAAGAAGAACCTCGACGACGCGACGATCGCCAAATTCCAGCGCGAACTCGGCGCGATGGGCTACAAGTTCCAGTTCATCACGCTGGCCGGCTTTCACTCGCTGAACTACTCGATGTTCAACCTGGCCTACGGGTATGCACGTAATCAGATGAGTGCATTCGTCGAACTTCAGGAGGCTGAGTTCGCTGCGGCCGAGAAGGGCTTCACGGCCGTCAAGCACCAGCGCGAGGTCGGCACCGGCTATTTCGATGCGGTGACCACTACGATCGAGTCGGAAGCATCGACCGCGGCGCTCAAGGGTTCGACCGAGGACGAACAGTTCTTCGAGGCACAGCAGAAGAAGGCGGCCTGATGCAGGCGGCCGGACGTCGCCCGCGCTGCGCTGCAGCTTGAGCGATGGCGGCGCACTTCGTATGCTCGCGCGCCGACCCGATCAACGAACTGCGGCGCGCGAGCGCGCCAAGAGGCAAGAGGGGTGAGACAGCAGGAGACGACGCTGCGGCGACAAAGCAGATAACAAGAGCAAGAAGTCCATCGAGCCGCCCCCGTGCGGCTCTTTTTTTTGCCGGCTCCGGTCGGCCCGGGAACCGACGGCAACTACTGACGACGCGTTGTGCCTGCAGCGCCGGCCGAATGCGACCGGCGTCGACGCCGATCAGATCGCAAAGCCGCTCGTGCCGCGACCAATATACTCAGGCCACGAGAAGGAAAGTCCACCAGGGAGAGGGGGAGAAGATGTCGATCCGCGCGGTCCTGTTCGACGTTTTTGGCACGTTGCTCGACGTGCACTCTGTCGGTGTGCGCGCTGAACAGCTGTTCCCCGGCCACGGCCAACGCCTGTCGCAGTTATGGCGGCACAAGCAGCTCGAGTACACGTGGCTGCGGACAATGTCGTCGCGCTACGTGCCCTTCACGCAGGTCACGGAGGACGCGCTGCAGTTCGCCTGCGAGGCACTCGCGCTGCCCCTCGATGCCGCTGCGCGGGGCATGCTGATGCACGAGTACACGCAGCTGTCGCCTTACTCCGACGTGGTCCCGGCCCTGCAGCGCCTGCAGCAGACGGGCATGACGATCGGCGTGCTGAGCAACGGAGATCCGGGCCTGATCGAGGACGTGCTGCACGGCGCGCAGATCGCCGAGTACTTCGACGTGCTGCTTTCGGCGGACCAGGTGCACGCGTACAAGACCGCGCCGTCGGTCTATGAACTGGGCCCGCTGACGCTCAAGCATCCGGAGCACGAACTGCTCCTGGTTTCGAGCAACTGCTGGGACGCGATCGGCGCCAAGTGGTATGGCTACGTCAGCTTCTGGGTCAACCGCAGCGGCGGCCCGATGGACCGGCTCGGCGCGCGCCCGGACGGCAGCGGCGCTTCGCTGGACGAAGCCGTGACCTTTTCTCTGCAACAACGCAAGCATTAGGAGCGAGCAATGAATCTGCCCCAAGGTGTGGAGATCCGGGCACCCATCAAGCCTGGATTCGACGCGATCCTGACCCCCGAGGCCCTGGCCCTGGTCGCCAAACTGCACCGCAGCTTCAATCCGCGCCGCAAGGAACTGCTGGCGAAACGCGTCGAGCGCACCAGGCGGCTCGATGCCGGTGAGCGGCCGGATTTCCTCGCCGAGACGAAGCAGGTGCGCGAGGGCAGCTGGAAGATCGCGCCGGTGCCGAAGGACCTTCTTTGCCGTCGTGTCGAGATCACCGGCCCGGTCGAGCGCAAGATGATCATCAACGCGCTGAACTCGGGTGCGGATGCGTACATGACCGATTTCGAGGACAGCAACACGCCGAACTGGGACAACCAGATCACCGGCCACATCAACCTCATCGACGCGGTCCGCCGCCGCATCACGCTCGAGCAGGGCGGCAAGACTTATCGGCTCAACGACAAGACCGCCACGCTGGTGGTGCGGCCGCGCGGATGGCACCTGGACGAAAAGCACGTGTTCGTCGATGGCGAGCGGGTCTCCGGCGGCATCTTCGACTTCGCCCTCTACATGTTTCACAACGCGAAGGAACTGGCCGCGCGCGGCTCGGGCCCGTATTTCTATTTGCCGAAGATGGAATCGCATCTCGAGGCACGGCTGTGGAACGACGTCTTCGTGGCGACGCAGAAGGAAATCGGCATCGCGCAAGGCACGGTCAAGGCCACCGTGCTGATCGAGACCATCGTCGCTGCCTTCGAGATGGACGAGATCCTGTACGAACTGCGCGACCATTCGGCGGGGCTGAACGCCGGTCGCTGGGACTACATCTTCTCGTGCATCAAGAAGTTCAAGGTCGATCGCGACTTCTGCCTGGCCAACCGGGGGCTGGTCACGATGACCGCGCCTTTCATGCGCGCCTACGCGCTGCTGCTGCTGAAGACCTGCCATAAGCGCGGCGCGCCGGCCATCGGCGGCATGAGTGCGCTGATCCCGATCAAGAGCGATCCGGTCGCCAACGAGAAGGCGCTGGAAGGCGTGCGCACCGACAAGGCGCGCGACGCCACCGACGGCTACGACGGCGGCTGGGTGGCGCATCCGGGGTTGGTTGACCTGGCGATGACCGAGTTCGTCAAGGTGCTCGGTGACCAGCCGAACCAGATCTGGAAGCAGCGCGACGATGTGAATGTCACGGCCGCCGACCTGCTGAACTTCAGGCCGGAGTCGCCGATCACCGAAGCGGGGCTGCGGATGAACATCAACGTCGGCATCCACTACCTCGGTTCCTGGCTGGCGGGCAACGGCTGCGTGCCGATCCACAACCTGATGGAAGACGCGGCCACGGCGGAGATCAGCCGCTCGCAGGTGTGGCAATGGATCCGTTCGCCGAAGGGCGTGCTCGACGATGGCCGCAAGGTCACGGCCGCGATGGTCCGTGTGCTGATTCCCGAGGAACTGGCCAAGGTCAAGGCCGACGTGGGCGGCGATACGGGCACGTATGACCGCGCCGCACGGATCTTCGAGCAGATGAGCACGCAGGAGGAGTTCGCAGAGTTCCTGACGCTGCCGCTGTACGAGGAAATCGAGTGACGCCAGTGGGGTGAAGTTCGACGGGGCGGCCTGGCCGCCCCGTTTGCGTTATCAGGGACGCCAATCTTTGCGCGCAAGGCGATACAGCACGTGCTGCTGCAACGGGTGGCCGGGCAACTGCGGGTGATCGAAATCGTCGGCCGGGTCGTAGCTCATGCCGATCCGCTCCATCACGCGACGGGAGCGCGCGTTGCGGACAGCAGTGAAGGAGACGATCTCGGTAAGGTCTAGGACGGCGAAGCCGAAGGCGAGCGCCACGCGGGCGGCCTCCATCGCGTAACCGTGCCCCCAGGCCTCGCGCGCAAGGCGCCAGCCGATTTCGACGCAGGGAGTGAAATGCGACTCGAAGCGCGGGTACGTGATGCCGGTGAAGCCGATGCAAAGTCCGCCCACGTCGACCGCCCACAGACCCCAGCCGCGCTCGTCGATGCCGGCCTGCAGGCGGGCGATCATTTCCGCAGAGGCTTCGCGCGAACGGGGCCCGGCCAGGAACTTGGTCACCGCTGGATCGGCGTTAAGCGCAGCGAAAGGGTCGAGGTCGTCCCCGCGCCAGCTGCGCAGAAGGACGCGCGGGCCGCGCAGTTCGGTCATACGAGCAGCCCGACGAGCGCCGCCGTCAGGCAAGTCGACAGCAATCCGGCCAGCACCGACTTCATGCCGAGCTCGGCCAGTTCGGAGCGACGCTCGGGCGGCAGGAGAGCACCAAGGCCGCCGAGCATGATGCCGAGGCTGCCAAAGTTGGCGAAGCCGCACAGTGCGTAGGTGAGCAACAGCCGGCTGCGCGGCGACAGCTGATCGGGCGGCAGATGCGCGAGCTCAAGATAGGCAATGAGTTCGTTCAGCACGGTCTTCTTGCCGAGCAGGTTTCCGGCGACGACCGCCTCGTCGGCGGGAATGCCGATCAACCACGCCAGCGGCGCGAAGAGCCAGCCGAAGACCCGCTCCAGTGACAACGACTGACCGGCGATTGAAGGCAGCAAGCCCAGCAATCCGTTGGCCAGCGCTACCAGGGCCACGAATACGATCAGCATGGCGACGATGTTCAGCAGCAGTTGCAGCCCTTCGAGCGTGCCGCGCGCCACCGCCGCGACGGCATTGGCATCCTGCCGGGGCAGCCACACCGGCGCCGCGTCGTCGATCGGCGATGGCACCATCAATGCGGCAACGGCGATTGCGACCGGTGTGGCAACGAAGGACGCCACGAGCAGGTGACCGAGCGCGTTGGGCACGACGGGCGCGAGAAACGTCGCATACAGCACCAGCACGGTGCCGGCGATCGTCGCCATGCCGCAGTTCATGACGATGAAGAGTTCGCCGCGCGACAAGCGCGCAAGGTAAGGCGCGATGACCAGCGGCGCCTCGACCATGCCGACGAACACGTTGGCGGCCGCCGAGACGCCGACCGCGCCGCCAACCCCGAGGCTTCGCCTGAGCAGCCAGGCGAAGCCGTGCACGATCAGCGGCATCACTCGCCAGTGGAACAGCAGTGCCGACAATGCCGAGATGACCAGCACCAGCGGCAGTGCCTGGAAGGCGAGAATGAAGCTCGCCTGCGGATGTGTCGCGGTGAACGGCGGCGCACTGCCGCCGAGATAGCCGAACACAAACGCCGTCCCGGCCAGCGTGGCTCTGTTCAGGGCATCGACGGCGATGTTCAGCGACTGCAGCGCATCGGCAAGCGGTGGCAGCTTCAGAAGTGCCGCAGCCAGCGCCGCCGTGAGCAGCATGGCCCCGATGACCGTGCGCCAGCGAATCGCGCGCCGGTCTTCGGAAATCGCCCAGGCAAGCCCGAGCAGGACGCTGATACCCAGCAATTGTTGAAGGGTTGTCATCGCGAGGATGCGAAAGGCGGCTGCACTGTGCAGCAATTGACGCATTGCGGCAAGCGAGGCGCGAGTGTGAGGCGGCCGGCCCAGGTCGCGTTAGTGCACTTGCTCGGCAAATCTGCCGGGCTGCGCGGCTAACATCGGTTTGGCTT
>JAHEDN010000220.1 GCA_024641225.1 Burkholderiales bacterium
GGACCTTCCGCAACGAGGACACATTTCTGCCGGCGAACCTGCGCGGCCGGCCACAGCGCGAGCTGGAGATGTTCTTCGCTGCCGGCGTCGACGGCGTTTTCACCGACTTCCCAAACTCGGCGGTCGCGCAGCGGCGCGCTTCGTTGCGCTCTTCATAGCCGGACAATCGGCGCCCCTCGACGCCTTTGCTTTGAGGGCTTCGGCCTCGGGACGGCCCGGCGGGTTCAGTCCCTGGGCCGGTGCGGGCAATGTTTCTTGATGCACTCGGCGTACAGCGCCAGCGCATGGTCGCGCAGTGCGAACCCCTTGTCGGCCGCGATGCGCTTCTGCCGCTGCTCAATCTCCGTATCGACGAACTCCTCGACACGGCCGCAGGTCAGGCAGACCAGATGATCGTGGTGCGCCCCTTCGTTCAGTTCGAACACCGCGCGGCCGGCTTCGAAGTTGCTGCGCGTCAGCAGGCCGGCCTGCTCGAACTGGGTCAGCACCCGGTAGACGGTCGCCAGGCCGACGTCAAGCTGTACCGCCAGAAGGGCCTTGTAGACATCCTCAGCGCTCAGGTGCCGGATGCCTTCCTGCGAGGAACGCTGGAAGATCTCGAGGATCTTCATCCGCGGCAGCGTCGCCTTCAGGCCGCTGGCCTTCAGCTCGGTCGAAACGGGGTGCGAACGGCTTGACATCGGCGGCAGGCGCTGCGCGCTCGGCGCATCGGAGAGGCGTGGGTATCATAGCGCCCGACCTGCAGCGACCCTCCTCGACACTTTCCTCGCCGCAATGCATTTCCGCCTGCCGCTCCGACTGGCCGTTGCCGCCGCCGCGCTGCCGCTACTGGTCGCCTGCGAGTCCGCGCGGCAGTGGACGCCGAACTTCATCCAGCCCTACCGGCCCGACGTACAGCAAGGCAACGTGGTGACGAAGGAGATGGTCGACCAGATCGCCGCCGGCATGACGCGCGACCAGGTGCGCTTCCTGCTCGGCACGCCGGCGCTGGTCAGCGTGTTCCACCAGGATCGCTGGGACTACGTGTACCTGCTCAAGCGCGGCAAGGGCTCGGAAGTGCAGTCGCGCCGGCTGACCGTTTACTTCAGGGACAGTCGCGTCGAGCGCTTCGAGTCGGACGAGATGCCGCCGGAGGCGCTCGCCGACAACCTGATCCTCGGCCGAAAACCGAAGGATCAGCCCAAGCCGCCGCCCAAGGAAGCCGAGCCTCAGTTCAAGCGAGAGGTCGAGCCGACGCGGCCGCCGACATACTGAGCAATCCATGGGTATCAAGCTCGCCATCGCCGGCGCCGGAGGCCGCATGGGCCGCATGCTGATCGAGGCGGCGCTTGCCGACCCGACAATGGAAGTCGCCGTCGCGCTCGACCGCGCCGACAGCCCGGAACTCGGACGCGATTGCGGTGATTTTCTCGGCCGCCGTACCGGCGTGGCGATCGGCGCGGATCTCCGACGCCTCGCCGATGCCGACGTGCTGATCGACTTCACCCGGCCTGAAGGCACGGCGGCGCACCTGCAGGCCTGCCTGCAAAGCGGCATCCGCATGGTGATCGGCACGACCGGGTTCGACGATGCCGGCAAGGCCGCGATCCGCGCCGCGGCCGAGTCGATCGGCATCGTCTTTTCGCCGAACATGAGTGTCGGCGTCAACGCGACCTTCCGACTGCTCGAAGTGGCGGCGGCGGTCCTCGCCGCGGGCTACGACGTCGAGGTCATCGAGGCACACCACAGGCACAAGGTCGACGCACCGTCGGGCACCGCGCTGAAGATGGGCGAGGTGATCGCCGCCGCGCAGGGGAAGACGCTGAAGGAACTCGGCGTTTATGCGCGCGAAGGGGTGACCGGCGAGCGCAGGGCCGGAACGATCGGCTTCGCGGCCGTGCGCGGCGGCGACATCGTCGGCGACCACACCGTGCTGTTCGCGGGTACCGGCGAACGGATCGAGATCACGCACCGCGCCACCAGCCGAATGCCTTATGCGCTCGGCAGCATGCGCGCCGCGCGTTTCGTCGCCGGCCAGCCGCACGGGCTGTTCGACATGCACGACGTTCTCGGCTTGAGATAACCCGATGCAGGATCAGGCGCTGGGCATCGCGCACTACTGGGCGCAGGCCGACGACGTGATCCGCAGCACCGCCTCGGTGCTGCTCGCGATGTCGGTGGCGAGCTGGTTCCTGATCCTGTGGAAGTCGTGGGCCTGGCTGCGCGTGCGCCGCGCATCCCGCGCGCTCGACCGGTTCTGGTCGGCGCGCTCGATGGACGAAGCCATCGCGGTGTTCCGGCCGGTCGACACCGAGGCGATCTTCCTGCCCCTGGCGGCATCGGCACAGCAGGCCGCGGCGCGACGGCTCGACGAGGCGAGCATGGCGGCACGCATCGATCGCTCGGAACTGATCACGCGCGCGCTCCGCCAGCGGATCAACGAGGCCGCGGCGCGCCTCGAATCCGGGCAGACCCTGCTCGCTTCGGTCGGCGCCACGGCACCCTTCGTGGGGCTCTTCGGAACCGTGTGGGGCATCTATCACGCGCTGACCGGCATCGCCGCCAGCGGCACTGTCGCCATAGAGACGGTGGCCGGGCCGGTCGGCGAGGCGCTGCTGATGACCGCGTTCGGACTGGTCGTCGCCGTTCCCGCCGTGCTCGGCTACAACGCCTTCACCCGCGTCAATCGCAAGCTGCTGGCCGAGCTCGACGGCTTCGCGCACGACCTGCATGCGTACCTGACGCTCGGCGCGCGGCCCGGCGATTCGGGCTGACGCCATGGCCTTCGGCGGATTCGAGCAAGGAAGAGCGCCCGCTCAGCCGATGGCGGAGATCAACGTCACCCCGCTGGTGGACGTGATGCTGGTGCTGCTGGTCATCTTCATCATCACCGCGCCACTGCTCGCCCGCGCGCTGAAGCTCGACCTGCCGCAGGCCGAAGCGCCGCCCGCGGCGGTGCAGGCGGACACGATCCTGCTGACCATCGACTCGCGCGGCAGCCTGCGCTGGAACGACGAGCCACTGGCCGCCAGCGACCTTGCCGAACGGCTGGCGAGTGCCGCGAGGCAGTCGCCGCAGCCTGAACTGCACCTCGGTGCCGATCGGGCCGCCCGCTTTGAGCACGTGGCGGCGGTTCTTTCGGCGGCGCAGAAGGCCGGGTTGACGCGGCTGGGCTTCATCACCGAGCCGCCGCCGGCCGGCCAGGGTGCGACGCCGTAGCGTACTTGCCCTGGCGGCAGCGTTCGCTGCCGGCATTGCGCGTGCCGACGTGCGCGCGATCGACGATGCCGGCGTCGAGGTGGTGCTGGCGCGGCCGGCCCAGCGGATCGTCAGCCTCGCACCGCACCTGACCGAGCAGCTATTCGCCATTGGCGCAGGAAACCGCGTCGTGGCCACCACCGACTTCGCCGATTACCCGGCGCAGGCACGCGCGCTGCCGCGGGTGGCGCGCGCGCACAGCGTCGACCTCGAGCGCGTCGCGGCCGCGCGGCCGGACCTGATCGTCATCTGGGGCAGCGGATTTCCGCCGGCCACGCTGGCCGCGCTGCGCCGTCTGGACGTGCCGCTGTACGTCGACGAACCGTCGTCGCTCGACGGCATCGCGACGTCGATGCTTCGGCTCGGCCGGCTGGCCGCTGCACCCGATGCGGCCGATGAGGCGGCGCATTTCCGTGCCGCCATCAGCCGGCTGCGCGACCGCTATGCGTCACGCCGCGAGGTCAGTGTTTTCTACCAGGTCTGGCCGCAACCGCTGATGACGCTCGGCGGCCGCCACGTGCTGAGCGAAGGGCTGCGCGTCTGCGGCGCACGCAACGTGTTCGAGCGGCTCGCACCGATCGCGCCGCAGGTGTCGATGGAGGCCGTCCTCGCCGCCGACCCGGAAATGATCGTCACCGCCGAGCCCGGCGGCATCGACCGTGGCGCGCTATCGGTGTGGAAGCCTTTCGCGGAGCAACGCGCCGTCGCCGCCGGACATCTCGTCACGATCGATGCCGACCGCATCAACCGCCACACGCCGAGGCTCGCCGACGAGCTGGCGGTGCTGTGCGAACGCATCGACGAGGTGCGGCGCAGCCAGGCGCGGGTAAAGTCGCGCCCATGATGCCGGAAGCCTTCGCCCAGGGCGCCAGCCCGCTCGATTCGGTCGTCCACTTCATCCAGCTCGCGATCGCGCCGGTGTTCCTGCTGACCGCGATCGGCTCGATGCTCGGCACGATGACCAACCGGGTAGCGCGCATCGTCGATCGCGCCCGCGACCTCGAGAAGCAGCTGGCCGCCACCGCCGAGCCTTCCGCGCACGATCATCGCGAGCTCCGGCTGCTGGCGCGGCGCGCGCGGCTGATAAACACGGCGATCACCTTCACCGTGCTCTCGGCGCTGCTGGTGTGCGTGTCGATCGGCGGGCTGTTCCTCGATGCCTACTGGCAGCGCAGCCTCACCACGCTGGTGGCGTGGATCTTCGGCGTGTCGCTGATCGCGCTGATTGTCGGGCTGGGCCTGTTCCTGCGCGAGATCTACGTCGCGACGGCGACGCTGCGCATCGGCATCCGCTAGCCGACGATCGTCAGCTTCCTGCGCCAGCGTCAGTCTGCCATCGCTCAGCGGCTCACCCACTCGATCAGCGGTTGCCATTGCTCGAGGTCCTTCTCGACGCGGCTCGGCGCCACGTCCCACAGCGTTGCGCCGCGGGCGGCGACCTGCACGTAGTTCTGCGTGTCGCGCAGGAAGCCGAGAACCGGAAGTCCGAGCCCTTCGACGAAGCGCAGCAGCTGCTCGGCCGACCGCGTCCGTGCATCGACGCGCATGCCGAGCACGCCCACGCGGCCCTCGTGCTTCAGGACGCCCTTGTTGGCGAGCTTGGCGAGGAAGGCCTGCGTGGCGTAGATGTCGAACAGCGACGGTTGCAGCGGCACGATCACGCGATCGGCCGCCTTCAGCGCATAGCGCAGCAGGTGGCCGTGCAGCGCGGCCGGCGTGTCGATCACAGCGTGCGTGACGCCGTGCGGCGGCCGCGCCACCTGGTCCTCGTCGATTTCCCAGGTCGCGATTCTCGGCAGCGCCTGCGGCCGCAGTGCCAGCCAGGCGCGCGAGGACTGCTGCTTGTCGAGGTCGCCGAGCATCGTGCGCTCACCGCGCCGCGCGAAGTAGCCTGCCAGATTGGTGGCCACCGTGCTCTTGCCGACGCCACCCTTCGGATTGGCGATCAGGATTACCGGCATGCTTCTCTCCTCAAGCCTTCTTCCCGCGCCAGTTCCGCGCGGAGACTCTAGCAAACGGTCGATGCGGTTCCGGCCAGGACGAAAAGCCGTCATGAGCAGGCCGTGCCCTGCGCTGGCCTCACCTATGATCGCGCAGCGGCCCTGGCAGCGCCGCGCCGGCGATGCCTGAAAGGCGAATGAACCGATGAACTGCCGTCCCGGTTGCGGCGCCTGCTGCATCGCGCCGTCGATGTCGAGCCCCATTCCCGGAATGCCCGCCGGCAAGCCGGCGG
>JAHEDN010000221.1 GCA_024641225.1 Burkholderiales bacterium
TTGGCGGGAGCGAAGAGCAATTGCCCTGCATCGTTGCGCACCGTCACCAGCGAGTGCATCGGACGCACCAGTGAATTGCTGCCGCTCTTGACCGTGATTTGATCGGCCGTTATCTGCACATCCACCCCTTGGGGGACGGGTATCGGCATCTTTCCTACGCGGGACATCTTTGCCTCTCCTCGGTCAGGCCACGTAGCACAGGACTTCGCCGCCGACGCCCGACTGGCGGGCCTTGCGGTCGGTCATCACGCCCTTGGGCGTGGTCACGATCGCCACGCCAAGGCCGTTCTTGACCTGCGGAATCGCGTCCCGGCCCTTGTACACGCGCAGACCCGGCCGGCTGACACGCTCGATGCGTTCGATGACAGGCCGTCCGGCGTAATATTTCAGCGCGATGTCGAGCTGCGTCTTGACGCCTTCGGTGCGCACGGCATAGCCGTCGATATAGCCTTCGTCCTTCAGGACTTCGGCGATCGCGACCTTCAACTTGGACGAGGGCATCGTCACCACGGCCTTCTCCACCATCTGCGCATTGCGGATGCGGGTCAGCATGTCGGCGATGGGATCACTCATGCTCATCGGTACTCTCCTGATCTGCCAGACGCTGCTTACCAGCTGGCCTTGACGATGCCGGGGATGTCGCCCTTGAAGGCGAGATCGCGGATCTTGCTGCGGCCCAGACCGAACTTTCGGAACGTACCGCGCGGGCGGCCCGTGATCGCACAACGGTTGCGCAGACGCGTCGGGTTCGAGTTGCGGGGCAACTTCTGCAGCTCGAGACGGGCCGCGTAACGCTCTTCGTCGCCACGCTTGGCGTCGTCGACGATCGCTTTCAACTCGGCGCGCTTCTTCGCGAACTTGGCAACCAGCTTCTCGCGCTTCTGTTCGCGTTGCTTGAGGGACGTCTTGGCCATGGATCGTTTGCCGGTTAGTTCTTGAACGGGAACTTGAAGGCCGACAGCAGTGCCTTGCACTCGTCGTCGGTCTTCGCGCTCGTCGTGATGCAGATGTTCAGGCCGCGGATCGCGTCGATCTTGTCGTAGTCGATCTCGGGAAAGATGATCTGTTCCTTCACACCGATGTTGTAGTTGCCACGGCCATCGAACGAGCGGGCGGACACGCCACGGAAGTCCCGCACGCGGGGCAGGGCAACCGTGACGAAACGATCGAGGAACTCGTACATCCGCACGCCGCGCAGCGTCACGGTGGTGCCCACAGGCACGCCATCGCGGATCTTGAAGCCGGCGATCGGACGCTTCGACTTGGTGACCACCGGCTTCTGGCCGGCAATCTTCGTGAGGTCGTCGACGGCGTTGTCCATGACCTTCTTGTCCGAAACGGCTTCGCCCACGCCCATGTTCAGCGTGATCTTCGTGAGCCGCGGCACCTGCATCGACGTCTTGAAGCCGAACTTCTCCATCAGCTCGGGCACGACTTTCTCGCGATAGTGCACCTGCAGGCGCGAAGCGGGTTGTGAGGCTTGCTCTTGAGCCATGTCTTGGGTCCTCAGGCCTTGGCCGTCTTGATCTCGTCGCCGCTGGACTTGTAGACGCGCACGCGCGTCTTGTCCGCCAGCAACTTGACCCCCACGCGGTCGGCCTTGCCGGTCGACGCGTTGAAGATCGCCACATTCGACTGGTGGATCGGCATCGTCTTGTCGACGACGCCGCCCGTCGTACCCTTCATGGGATTGGGCTTGACGTGCTTCTTGACGACGTTGACGCCGTCGACGATCAGGTGCGCCTCGTCGACGCGGCGGCTCACGGTGCCGCGCTTGCCCTTGTCCCGGCCAGCCAGGACGATCACCTGGTCACCCTTGCGAATCTTGTTCATCGTGTGTTCTCCGATGCCGCACTTACAGCACTTCGGGAGCCAGCGAAACGATCTTCATGAACCGTTCCGAGCGAAGCTCGCGGGTCACCGGCCCGAAGATGCGGGTGCCGATCGGCTCGAGCTTGGCATTGAGCAGCACCGCCGCATTGCCATCGAACTTGACCAGCGAGCCGTCCTGCCGGCGCACGCCCTTGGCGGTGCGAACGACGACGGCGTTGTAGACCTCGCCCTTCTTGACGCGTCCGCGTGGCGCAGCTTCCTTGACGGAAACCTTGATCACATCGCCGATGCCGGCATAGCGACGCTTGCTGCCGCCGAGCACCTTGATGCACATGACGGACTTCGCGCCCGTGTTGTCCGCGACGTCGAGCCGCGATTGCATTTGGATCATTGGTTGTCCCCAACTTGAGCCGCTTGGTAGGCGCCACGGCTGCAAGGCGCGTGGCGCATCCGGCGCGAATCAGTCTTGGGCCCGTCGTCCGCCCCTGTCCATCAACGACCGACAGGGGCATCCGTTTGGGCGGAATCGGATCCTGGCGTGCTGCTGCATGCCCGGATTCAGGAAAGCCTGAGATTATCTTGCGATTTTCGGCAGTTCGTCAAGCGGCCGTGATTTGCTCGAGCATCGTCGCGGCATCGCTCACCTCGAACTTGCCCGGCGCTTCGACGTTGAGATGCTTCACGATGCCGTCAACGACGAGCATCGAGTAGCGCGCCGAGCGCAGGCCCATGCCGCGCGAGCTCAGGTCCAGGCTCAGCCCTGTGGCTTTGGCAAAGTCCGCGCTGCCATCGGCCATCATGCGCACCTTGCCAGCGGTCTTCAGATCCCGACCCCAGGCGCCCATGACGAAGGCGTCGTTCACCGAGACGCACCAGATCTCGTCCACGCCCGCCGCCTTGAGATCGGCCGCCTTCTCGACGTAGCCGGGCACGTGCTGGGCTGAACAGGTCGGCGTGTAGGCGCCGGGCAAGCCGAAGATGACGATCGTCCTGCCAGCCGTCGCCTGGGCGATGTCGAAGTCGTTCGGGCCGATGGAACATCCCCCGCCCTCCACGTCGATGAATTCCTTCAGCGTGCCGGCTGGCAGCTTGTCTCCGACCTTGATCATGCGCTTGATCCCCAATGCTTGCGTGTTCAGGAGCCGGCGTGCCGCCAGCACGGCCGCTCGCGGCCGGGCCCGGCTCGCGACGGCCTCAGACCAGCTTCGCCTTTTCGACGAGGCGAGTGACCGCCCAGGCCTTGGTCTTCGAGATCGGACGCGTTTCGCTGATCTCGACCAGGTCCCCGTTGCCGTACTCGTCCTTCTCGTCGTGGGCGTGATACTTGCGCGTCCTGGCGACGATCTTCCCGTAGAGCTCGTGCGCCGCGCGGCGCTCGACCAACACGGTCACCGTCTTCGAGCGCTTGTCGCTGACGACACGACCGATCAAGGTGCGGGTGTTCTTGGTGGCTTGAGCCTCGCTCACTTGGCTTCTCCCTGCTTCTTCTCGGCAAGGATCGTGCGCGCGCGCGCGATGTCCTTGCGTGTCTTGCCCAACTGCGAGTGGTTGTTCAGCTGCTGCGTGGCCTTCTGCATGCGCAGCCCGAAGTGGGCTTTCAGCAGTTCGGACACTTCCTTTTCAAGCGCAGCCACATCCTTGGTGCGCAGCTCAGATGCTTTCATGGCTCCAGTTCCTTCAGGCGCCGACCTGGCGTGCGACGAACGTGCAGCGCAGGGGCAGTTTCGCAGCGGCCAGCGTAAAGGCCTCGCGGGCCAGGATTTCCGACACGCCGTTGATCTCGTAGAGCACCTTGCCGGGCGTGATCTCGGCGACGTAGTACTCGGGGTTGCCCTTGCCGTTGCCCATGCGCACCTCCGCAGGCTTCTGGGAGATCGGCTTGTCCGGAAAGATGCGGATGAAGATCCGCCCGCCGCGCTTGATGTGGCGGCTGATCGCACGCCGGGCAGCCTCGATCTGGCGCGCCGTAAGCCGTCCGCGCTCCGTGGCCTTCAGGCCGAATTCGCCGAACGACACTGCGGCGCCGCGTGTGGCGACCCCGGTATTTCGGCCCTTCTGTTCCTTGCGGAACTTCCGGCGATTGGGTTGAAGCATGCCTATTCTCCTTTGGGCTCGCCGCCAGTGGCAGCAGCGGCACGACGCACGCGCTTGATGGCTGGCGCCTTGGGCGCTTCGCCCGCGGGCGGTACCGGTGCGGCGTCGCTGCGCGGGGCGCGCTCAGCCGGAGGACGACCACGTCCCCCCGGCGCGCCACCGGGGCCTGAGGGGCGCGGGCCACCGCGACGCGATCGACGATCATCGCCGTGCTCGTCTGGCTTCTGGGCGCCGGGCGACTCGCCGCGACCGAGGGTGTCCCCGCGGTAGACCCAGCACTTGACGCCAATGACACCGTAAGTCGTCTTGGCCTCGGAGAAGCCGTAGTCGATGTCGGCCTTCAGCGTGTGCAACGGAATGCTGCCTTCCTTGTACCACTCGCGGCGCGCGATCTCGATGCCATTGAGTCGGCCGGACGACATGATCTTGATGCCGCGTGCACCCAGGCGCATCGCGTTCTGCATGGCGCGCTTCATCGCGCGGCGGAACATGATGCGCTTCTCGAGCTGCTGGGTGATCGAGTCGGCGATCAGCTGGGCGTCGATCTCGGGCTTGCGCACCTCTTCGATATTCACCGCAACCGGTACGCCGAGCCGTCGTGTGAGCTCGGCCTTCAGGTTCTCGATGTCCTCGCCCTTCTTGCCGATCACCACGCCCGGCCGCGCCGAGTAGATCGTGATGCGGGCGTTCTTGGCCGGACGCTCGATCAGGACGCGCGAAACGGCTGCGCTCTTGAGTTTCGTGCGCAGATAGTCCCGGACGTCGAGGTCCTCGGCCAGCATCTGGCTGAAGTTGCGGTTGTTGGCAAACCAGCGCGAGGCCCAAGCCCGGGTGACGGGCAGGCGGAAGCCGGTCGGATGGATTTTCTGTCCCATGGTCTTCCTTTGCGCTTCAGTTGCCAACCGTCACGAAGATGTGACAGGTGGGTTTGCTGATGCGGTTGCCGCGGCCCTTGGCCCGCGCCGCGAAACGCTTCAGCGTGGCGCCCTGTTCGACATAGATCGAGGTCACCTTCAGTTCGTCGATGTCGGCCCCGTGGTTGTGCTCGGCGTTGGCGATGGCGCTGTCCAGTGCCTTCAACACGATGCCGGCGGCTTTCTTCGGGGTGAAGCGCAGGATGTCGCGCGCCTGGTCGACCTTCTTGCCGCGGATCAGATCGGCCACCAGGCGGCCCTTGTCGGCCGACAGGCGCACGCCGCGTACGCTCGCTTTGGTTTCGATTGACATCGCCTCTTACCTCTTGGCCTTCTTGTCAGCCGGGTGTCCCTTGAAGGTGCGCGTCAGCGCGAATTCACCAAGCTTGTGGCCGACCATCTGGTCGGTCACGTAGACGGGCACATGCTGCTTGCCGTTGTGCACCGCGATCGTCAGTCCGATGAAATCCGGCAGGATCGTGCTGCGACGCGACCAGGTCTTGATCGGCTTCTTGTCCTTGTTGGCCGACGCCCTCTCCACCTTTCCCAGCAGATGATGGTCGACGAACGGGCCCTTCTTGAGGGAACGGGTCATGGCACGATCCTCTT
>JAHEDN010000008.1 GCA_024641225.1 Burkholderiales bacterium
TCATCCTCATCGTGGCCTACATGATCCCCGTGGTGTGGCTGTCGGTGAAGCAGACCGGTGTGCCGATCCCACAGCTGGTCTACGGCACGGTTCTGCAGAAGGTCGAGAAGCGCATCGACGAACTGCAGGCGGATCCGAAGGAGAAGGAGGTCCGCGGCATCTTCAAGCAGCGTTCCGACGATGCGAAGGCGCGGGTGTCCGCACTGCCGGGATCCTGGGAGCAGGGCAAGGCGGATCTCGAGAAGAAAGTGGGCGAGCTGTCGGCGGCAAGTGCCCCCCTTGCGGAAATCAACGCCGCCAAGAAGGCAGTCGAGGATTATCCGAAGTCGGTCGATGACGCGAAGGAAGCATGGACGAAGCAGGCGACATCTGCCGCCGGCCGGACGGGGCCACCTCGCTCGCACGCCACGCCGTACGACAGCACCAAGGCTGACGCGAAAGAAGCCGCCAAGGAAAGCGACACTCGCCGCCTGAATTTCCTGGCACTGGTGTTCTCGCTGATGGTCGGCACTGCCGCGCTGCCTCACATCCTGATGCGGTACTACACGACGCCATCGGTCAGCCAGGCACGCAAGTCGGTGTTCTGGTCGCTGTTCTTCATCTTCCTGCTGTACTTCACCGCCCCAGCGCTGGCCGTGCTCGTGAAGTACGTCGTCTACACCCAGGTCGTCGGCTCGAGCTTTGCCAACCTGCCTGCGTGGGTGGCCGGCTGGGCGAAGGTCGACCCGACGCTGATGGCGGTTGCCGACATCAACAAGGACGGCCTCGTGCAGCTGGCGGAGATCGTGATGGGCGGAGACATCATCGTGCTGGCCACGCCGGAGATCGCAGGCCTGCCCTACGTGATCTCGGGCCTCGTCGCCGCGGGCGGCCTGGCCGCGGCGCTGTCGACCGCCGACGGGCTGCTGCTGACGATCGCCAACGCGCTGTCGCACGACCTCTACTACAAGATGATCAACCCGAGCGCGACCACCCAGAAGCGGGTCATGGTGTCGAAGATCCTGTTGCTGTTCGTGGCCTTGTTTGCTGCGTGGGTCACGTCGCTGAAGCCAGGCAACATCCTGTTCCTGGTCGGGGCGGCGTTCTCGATGGCCGCCTCGGTGTTCTTCCCGGCGCTGGTGCTCGGCGTGTTCTGGAAGCGTGCCAACAAGTGGGGCGCGGTGGCCGGCATGATCGGCGGTCTGGGCATGTGCCTGTACTACATGGTCCACACCTATCCGCAGTTCATCGCCTGGTTCGGTACCACCAAGATGGACCTCTGGTGGGGCATCCAGCCTATCTCGGCCGCGGTCTTCGGTACGCCGTTCGGCATCCTGGTGTTGGTCATCGTCAGTCTGCTGACGCCGGCGGCGGATCAGCAGACGCAGGACTTCGTCGAGCACGTGCGCTATCCGAATCTGTCCGGCGATACGGTCGAGACGATGGCGCGCTGATCGGCCCGCCTGCCTGAACGCAAGCCCGCGGTTCGCCGCGGGCTTTCTTCTTGTCCGCACCGGGCACAGAACCGATGGCGCAAATCTGTCTCGCACCCGGTCGGCGTACGCTAGCGACGTGACCTCTCAAACTGTATCCGGCAACGACGCCCTCGCCGAATTCCCGGGCAATCCTGCCGAGGTGCGGGTGCTGATCGAGATCCCGCGCGGGAGCTTCCTGAAGCGTGGCTCGACCGGGCACATCGATTTCGTGTCACCGCTGCCGTGTCCGTTCAATTACGGATCAGTGCCGGCCTACATCGGGCTCGAAGGCGACCTGCTGGACGCCGTCGTGCTCGGACCACGCATCGCCGCGGGTACCGAACTGCGCACTCTGGCCTGGGGCGCGGTGACCCTGACCGACCGCGGCATGAGCGACGACAAATTGATCTGCAGCGAAGCGCCGCTGCGCCCGGAACAACGCAGCGAAGTGTTGCGCTTCTTCCGCTTCTACGCACGCTGCAAGGGGCTGCTCAACGTGTGGCGGCGCCGCCAGGGGCGCAATGCCTGCGAGGGCTGGATCGAAGCGGCCGATGCGCTTGCGCGCGCGCGGCCGCGCGGCGAGGACTGGACCGGGCCGCCGGTGGAGTTCTGAAATTCTCTCGGGGCGGCGACTTGGCTCGGGGTGCGTTTCTGGCGGCGAACTTGGCTTCCTGAAATGGGCAAGGTCTTTACGGGGACCGCTAGACGGCGAATCAAGGCGGCGGCGGGCGGCCGTTGTCGTGCCCGGATGCCTTTTGCATCCGCTCGCGCTCCGTATGTTCCGCCCGTGCCTTTGACATCGCCGACACGATCAAACCGGTCGGAACGGCGATGAAACCCAGGCCGATCATCAGGACGAAGAAGGTGAAGAGCTTGCCGCCCACCGTGATCGGATAGGCGTCACCGTAGCCGACGGTGGTCATGGTCACGACGGCCCACCACAGGCTGTCGAAGACCGTGCCGAACTTCTCGGGCTGCACCCCATGCTCGAAGTAGTAGATGCCGACCGCGGCCAGATACAGATGAATCGCCGCCATGGCGCCGAACAGGATCATCTCTTCGCGCGCGATCTCGAACGCACGCTGGAAACGCTGCGCGGCTTCGTTGTAGCGCATCAGCTTGAGCAGCCAGAACAGCCGCATCAGCCGCAGGGCACGCAGCGACCGCAGATCGACGAGCAGCCCCAGATAGAACGGCAGGATGGCGATCAGGTCGATGATGCCGAAAAAGGAAACGGCGTAGCGGTAGCGAGGACGGCTCAGTGCCAGGCGCACCAAGTACTCGGCTGAGAAGACCGACACGCTGACCACCTCGACTACCCAGAGCACCTGTCGTGCAAGCGGCGACAGGCCCTTCATCGTCTCGACCGCGAAGGCGATCATGTTGACGACGATCAGTGCCTTGACGGCGTACTCCCATTTGCCGAAGTGAGCCGAGCCTTTGTTGTCGTGCGGCACAGTGGCTGTGGGTGTGCGGTCAGCGGTTCTGGAACGGCGCCGGTGGTTCGGTCGCGAATCGCGCTTGCGGCTCCTGCGTGCCGAAAGAACGCCGCGCCGCTCGGGCGCCGGCCTGCGTCAACGCCGGATGCAAAATGGCGGAGAGAGTGGGATTCGAACCCACGATAGGTTATTCACCTATACACGCGTTCCAGGCGTGCGCCTTCAACCGCTCGGCCATCTCTCCTCGGCGCTTCGCGCGCGGCGGATTATAGGGGGGCGGTCGCGGTGGAGACGTCGCTGCTGGGGAATGTGACCACGTGATCGGCGTCGAGGCGGATGCCGATGCGTTCCCCGACCCCGTGGTCGTGATGGCTCGGCACCAGTGCCAGCACTTCCTGGCCGCTGTCGAGCCGCAGCGTGTAGACGAAATCCGCTCCGCGAAACGCCTTGCGCACGACCTGCGCGGTCATCGCGCTGGCGTCGTCGTGCACGACGTCATCAGGGCGCAGCAGCACCTCGACGTGGCAGCCACGCCCGCAGGTGTCGCAGCCGACCGTGCACGGCAGCGGAACGTCGCCCTTCAGCACGCCGAGTTCGATCGAAACCCGGCGCGCGTCGAGCACCTTTGCCGGTAGGAATACGCCCTGGCCGATGAAGTCGGCCACGTAGCGGCTGCCGGGCCGGTGATAGATCTCGTAGGGCCGGTCCCACTGCTCGAGCCGCCCGTGATGCATCACGCCGACGCGGTCGGCAATCGCAAACGCTTCCTGCTGGTCGTGGGTGACCAGGACTGCCGACGTGCCGCTGTCCTTGAGGATCTGCCGCACTTCGGCGCCGAGTCGGCTGCGCAGTTCGACGTCGAGGTTCGAGAACGGCTCGTCCATCAGCAGAAGCTTGGGCGATGGCGCCAGCGCGCGTGCGAGCGCGACGCGCTGCTGCTGGCCGCCGGAGAGTTCGTGCGGATACTTGCGCGCGAAAGCCTCAAGGCCGACCAGATCGAGCAGGCGCTGCACGCGCGAGGCGCGCTCGCTCCTTGGCCAGCCACGCAGGCCGAAGGCGATGTTCTCGTCGATGCGCAGATGTGGAAACAGCGCATAGTCCTGGAACACAAGGCCCACGCCGCGCCTTTCCGTCGGCACGTCCACGCCTTCGCCGGCGACGCGGCGGCCTCCGACATCGATTGACCCCGACGAAATCGTCACCAGCCCCGCGATTGCCCGCAGCAGGGTGGTCTTGCCGCATCCCGAACTGCCGACCACGCAGCCGATGTCGCCCTGCGCCAGCGACAGGCTCAGACCCTCCACGACAGGGGCGGCAGCCTGCGGATAGCGCACGCCGAGGTCGCGAATTTCAAGAACGTTTGCGTTCGCCATGACGAAGTCGTGGTCTCATCATGCAAATGATTATAATTCGCATTTAGCCCGCCGAGTATGTCATGAGCAAGGCCATGTTGCCGGCGTCACCGCTGCGCTCACCGCGTCATCGTGAGCGGGCCGCTCGAGGTCGTCTCGAACGGCGCTGCTTCCCCGCGCACGGCCATACGTCGCTGTGCAGCGTTTGCCATGTCGCGACCAGCGTCGCGTTGCTGGCTTGAGCGCTCGAGCCACACTGCCGTCGGCGCCCGGCTCGCATCGCGGGAGGGGTGTTTCGACGGCGTTGGCGCCAATGCTGCTCGCCGCGCTTTGCGCCTCGGCAGTGCTGTTCCCGCTGCTCGGCGTGCTGGCCAGTTTCACCGACCTGGCAGCGTCGCTGGACACGCTGCAGCATCTCGTTTCCACGGTCATCCCGCGTGCGGCAGGCGAGACGGCATTGCTCGTTGCTCTCGTCGCGGTAGGCGTGATCGCGCTTGGCTCGACCTCCGCCTGGCTGGTCGCGGCGTATGACTTCCCGGGCCGCCGCACTTTCGAGTGGGCGCTGCTGGTCCCTTTGGCGATGCCAGCCTACATCGTCGCCTACGCCTACACCGATTTCCTGCAGTTCTCCGGAGCGCTGCAAAGCGGCATTCGGGCAAGCTTCGGCTGGCAGCGCGGCGATTACTGGTTCCCGGAGATCCGCTCGATCCCTGGCGCGGCGTTCGTCTTCACGGTCACGCTTTACCCCTACGTCTACCTTCTGGCGCGCACGGCCTTCCTCGCACGCACCGCGTCGATGGCCGACGCGGCGCGTTCGCTGGGGTTTTCGCCGCTGCGCAGCTGGCTGCACGTGAACCTGCCGATGGCGCGGCCGGCAGTGGCTGCGGGCGCTGCTCTGGCGCTGATGGAGACGGTGGCCGATTACGGCGCAGCGTCGTACTTCGGCCTGCAGACCTTCACCACGGCGATCTACCGCGCCTGGTTCTCGCTCGGCGACCGCATCGCGGCCAGTCAGCTGGCCAGCGTGCTGCTTGCCGTCGTGCTGGTTCTGATGGCCTTCGAACTGCGCGCGCGCGGGAGGGCCCGCTTTGCATCGGCACCGAACAGCGCGCGGCCCGCGCAGCGGGCGGTGCTCGATGGCGGTCGCGGCCTCGTCGCGCTGCTGGCCTGCTGCCTGCCGCTCGCAGTGGGTTTCGTGCTGCCGATGTCGATCCTGATCGGCCTGGCCGCGCCGGCGATGCACGAACTCGATGTCAGTCGTTATCTGCAGTGGCTGTGGCACAGCGTCGTGCTCGGCGCCGGCACAGCGTCGATTACCGTGGTCGCGGGGGTGGCGGTCGCGTACGCGGTGCGACTGTCGTCGCGCGGCGCACCGGCCCGCGCGGTCGCGGTGGCGGCGCGCCTGATGAACCTTGGGTACGCCGTGCCGGGCATCGTGATCGCTGTGGGCATCCTGATTCCGCTGGCGAGCTTCGACAACGCACTCGACGCCTGGATGAAGGCGCACTTCGGCATCGGTACCGGGCTGCTGCTGACCGGCAGCGTCGCGGCGTTGATCTATGCGTATGTCGTGCGGTACTTCGCGGTGGGGTTCCAGCCGATCGAGGCGGGACTGGCGCGAATCACGCCGGCAATGGATGCCAGCGCGCGCAGCCTTGGCGCGGGTCCGCTCGAGGTCTTTGCGCGGGTGCACGTTCCGTTGCTGGCCCCCTCGCTTTTTGCGGCGGCCCTGCTCGTCTTCGTCGACGTGATGAAGGAATTGCCGGCGACGCTGGTACTGCGGCCTTTCAACTTCGATACGCTGGCCGTGATCGCGTTCCAGTTTGCCGCGGACGAGCGCCTCGGCGAGGCGGCGATTCCGTCACTGACGATCGTTGCCATTGGCGTGCTACCAGTGATCCTGCTGTCGCGGGCGATCTCGCGGAGCTCGCAGCCTGGCCAACTGACGACCTGACGCGGCCGCCACGCGCATAATCGCGCGGCCAAGAGAAATTCAGCGAGGAGACGCTCCATGGCTTATGTAATTCCGGCGCCACCGCAGGTCGTTGTGCCCGTGGCGGGTTCGACTGATCTATTCCCGGTGCATCGCGTCTACTGCATCGGCCGCAATTACGAGGAACACGCGAAGGAGATGGGCTTCTCCGGTCGCGAGCCGCCGTTCTTCTTCGCCAAGCCGGCCGACGCGCTGCTGCCCGTGGTTGAAGGCACCGGGGAGATGCCCTATCCACCGGCAACCCAGGACCTCCATCACGAGATGGAACTCGTGGTTGCGATCGGCAGGCGGGGCCGGCGCATTGCGGCGGCCGATGCGGTTGCGCACATCTGGGGCTACGCCGTGGGGCTCGATATGACGCGTCGCGACCTGCAGGGCGAGGCGAAGAAGCTGGGTCGGCCATGGGAAGTCGGCAAGGGATTCGACTTTTCGGCGCCGGTGAGCAGCGTGAAGCCGATCGAGTCAACCGGCGAGATCACACGAGGGCACATCTGGCTGAAGGTCAATGGCACGACGCGGCAGGACAGCGACGTTTCGAAGATGATCTGGAAGGTCAACGAAACGATCGAACACCTGTCGAAGTACTTTGAACTGATGCCAGGCGACCTCGTCTTCACCGGGACCCCCGAGGGGGTTGCCGCGGTGATTCCCGGCGACGTGCTGGAAGGCGGCGTGGACGGCGTTGGCGCGCTGCGAGTGAGAATCGCCCCGCCGGACGGGGACTGAACCGGCGGCGCAGGGCGATCGGCAGCGGCATCCAGCCGAGGGGTCATGCGGATCCGCTGGCCGCCGCCGAAGATGCCGAGCGCGCTGCAGGCGCACGATCGGCCGCCGACAGGCCGCCACGCCGGTTGCGGTCCTTCGTGAGGAGTCTGGAATGATGAAGCTCTACTCCGCGGCGCGTTCTTCGGCATCGTTCCGCGTGCGCATCGCGCTCAACCTGAAGGGTCTTCCGTACGAGTACGCGCCGGTCGACCTGGTTCACGGCGACCAGTTCGAGGCGGCCTTTCGCGGCCTCAACCCGGCCGAGCTGGTGCCGGTGCTCGAGCATGATGGCTCGGTGCTGACGCAGTCGCTGGCCATCATCGAGTACCTCGACGAGAAGTATCCGCAGCCGCCGCTGTTGCCGCACGACCCGCTCGACCGCGCCTACGTGCGCGGCGTCGCGCTGGCGATTGCCTGCGAGATCCATCCGCTGAACAACCTGCGCGTGCTGCGCTACCTTGTGAAAGAGCTCCGCCAGAGCGAGGAGGCGAAAAACACCTGGTATCGGCACTGGGTCGAGCAGGGACTGGCGCAGGTCGAGGCACTGCTCGTCGCGCAACGCAGGTATGGACGCTTCGTGCTCGGTGATGCCGTGACGCTGTCCGACGTGCTGATCGTGCCGCAGATCTTCAACGCACGGCGCTTCGACTGCCGGCTCGATCACGTGCCGACGGTGATGCGCATCTTCGACGCCTGCATGACGCTGCCCGCGTTCATCGATGCGCAGCCGAGCCGGCAACCCGACATGCCACCGGCCTGAAAGGGCGTCGGGCCCACCGCAGAGCCCTAGACGTCGTCCGGCGGGGCCTGCTGCGCCTCGGCCCGCATCCGCAGTGTGGCAGCAAACTCCGCCACCGCTGCACCATAGAAGTAACTGCGGTTGTACTGGAGGATGCTTGCCAGATTTGCGGTGCCGATCCGGTATGCCACGGCTTCGCTGCCGTCTTCCTGCACGTACGGCAGATCGAGCAGGAGAACCTGTGCGTCGGGCGACAGGTAGCCGTCGATGCGCACGCCGAGATCGGCGACCTCGGCCCACGAGCGTTGCGCCGTAATGCCACGGCCCAGCTGCTCTGCGATCGCCTCGTTCGCGATCGCGTCGAACATCACTGGCCGGCCACGTTGCCATCCATGCTGTCGCAGGTAGTTCGCGACGGAGCCGATCGCATCGGCCGAAGAGCGGACCAGGTCGAAGCGGCCGTCGCCGTCGTAGTCGAGCGCGTAGCGCCGGATCGAGCTCGGCATGAACTGCGGAAGGCCAATGGCGCCGGCGAACGAGCCGGTCTGCTTCAGGACATCCATGCGGCCCTGGTGACCGAGAAGCAGAAAGTGCGCGAGCTCGTCGCGGTAGAAGGCGGCTCGGCGCGGGTAGTCGAAGGCCAGCGTGAGCAGAACGTCGAGCGTGCGAAAACCGCCCATCACGCGGCCGAAAACGGTTTCGATGCCGATGATCGCCACGATGATTTCAGGCGGCACATCGAACTCCTCGAAGGCCCGTGCCAGGGTCCGCCGGTGCGTCTCCTGATACGCCATTGCCTCGCGCAGACGTTTTTCGTCGAGCGCCCGCGCCCGGTAGCGCGTCCAGTCCCGCGCCGGGGGCGTCAGGCTCGGCGTCATCAGCCGCTCGGCCCGCTCCGACCGGCGGCCGGTCGCCAGCACGCGCGCCACCCAGCTTCTCGAGACACCGTGCGTGGACACGAACATGTCGATGAATGCCTGCACATCGGGCCGTTCCGCATAAGGTGCCGTGGCGGGCCGACGCGCCTGGCTCGCATCGCAAGCCAGCGCCAGCGCAAACAGCAGGAGTTGCCTTCGCTTCGCCCCGTTCATCCCGCACTCGCGATCTGACGTCATCGTGTTGATGACGGAGCCTATCGCGTCGCGCTCAATCGGCGAAACGCACCCGGAAGCGTCGGACCCGGGCGCCGAGCCGGCGGATCACCGCTGGTGGCACGCTCGCGCTGAGGGGCGAGTAGCGCCAGCGATCGAGCGCAACGAGAATTGCCTGCGCCTCGCGGCGGGAGGCCGGCGCGAGCTCGCCGGCCAGGCGATTGTTCAGCGCCCGCAGGCCGTCGCTCGGGCGGCACTGGATTCCGGCGCGTTCCAGGCGGCCGCGGAAGCGTGCCTCCAGGTCGCCCAGCGGGTCGCGCCGTACGCGGTGTCGCAGCGAAATCACAGCCAGCACGGTGGTGACGGCACCCACCGCCAGGGCCAGCAGCAGCCCGAGCACACGCCAGTCGGGATCGAAACCCAGGCGGTCGAGCAGGGACATCTGCCGTTGCGCCGAATAGGTCAGCACCCACTGGTTCCACGAATTCTCCATCGCCTCCCAGTTGAAGCGTACGCGGCGGAACATGCGCAGCCACGCGGTTTCGGCACCATCCCCGATCGCAAACAGCGGATCGGCGCCCGTCTGGCGAGCGAGCTCGCGCAGTCCCTGCTCGATGCGAACCGGCGCGACCACTGCGGTTGGATCGATGCGCGTCCAGCCGCGCCCGGTGATCCAGACTTCCGCCCAGGCATGTGCATCGGACTGGCGCACGGTCATGAAGCCATCGACCGGATTCGTCTCCCCACCCTGGTAACCCGTGACGACGCGCGCCGGCACATCGAGCGCGCGCATCAGCACGACGAATGCCGAGGCAAAGTGCTCGCAGTAGCCGAGCCTGGAGTCGAACAGGAACTCGTCGACGGACTGGCGACCCAGCAGCGGGGGCTCGAGCGTGTAGCGGAAGCCGCCGCTGCGAAAATGATCGAGCACCGCGCGCACCAGCTGAAGCTCGGCTCCGGTCTGAGCGTCTGTCGTTTCTGCCGTCTCGAGACGCCTGCGCAGATCGGCGGCGAACTGCAGTGTGCGCGGGTTGAAGCCGGCCGGCAGCGCCAGCCAGTCGCGCAGTGAAGATTCAGTCTCGTTCAGTCCAAAGGAGAATTGCGTGAAAGAGCGCGCCTCGTAGCGCGTCCTGCTGGTGATCGGCTGGGCCGACAGCAATTGGCCGTGGCTGGTCATGCGCGGCTCCAGATCGTTGGCGGCCGGCAGGCGCGCCGGCATCTCCAGCACGAACAGCCAGTTTCTCTGGCTCGGCTCCAGGGTCACCGCGTAGTCGATCGCCGAGCCGGCTTCCGCGTTGACGGACAGCGGCGGGGACGCAGCCGTGGGCTGGGTCAGCGGAGACCAGGTCCGCCCGTCGAAGCTGCCGAAGACGGGGCCGCGCCAGTACAACGTTTCGTTGGCAGGCGCAGCGCTTTCGAAGCGAACGCGGAACGCAATCGCCTGCGATTGCAGCAGGCGGTTGATACCGCCCGGTGCCATCGAGTTCGACAACCCGGTGCCGCTGGAGAACGCATCGCGCGGCAGACCCCATAGCGGACTATTCAGGCGCGGAAAGAGCACGAACAGAACGACGGTCAGAGGAACTGCTTTCAGGGCAATGACGGAGACCAGCCGCAGCTTTCGCGTGGCAGGCAGGTCATCGGCCTTCAGGCTGACGCTGACCAGCAAGAAGAAAAGGGCCAGCACGGCGCCCAGCGTCATCATCGCCACCGGCAGCGCCTGGCTGTGCAGGAACTGGGTCAGCAGGATGAAGAAACACAGGAAGACGACGACGAAGACATCGCGCGTGGCGCGCATCTCCAGCAGCTTCAGCGCCAGCAGCAACAGCAGGAACGTGACTCCCGCCTCGCGGCCGAGCAGCGTTCGGTACTGCAGCCATACCGCGCCGGCGGCCACCGCAAGCAGAGGCAGCATGGCGACATGGCCCGGCAGCGGCAGGTTGCTGAAGGTGATCCAGGCGCGCCATGTCCACAGGAGACCGATGACGCCGATCGCCCAGAGCGGCAGATGCTCGAACTGCGGCAGGGCGACGAAAGCCACCGCCAGCAGCACGACGATGGTGTCGCGTCGTTCGCGCGCGGCGGACGAGACCTGCGCCCGCACCAGCCATCCGACCAGATGGCGCAGGCGGGCGCCGGCGCCTTGCCTGCCGTTGCCGTTCAGTGCGCCCGACGCAGCCACCGTTACTGCCTGCCGCAGAGCGCAAGCGCGGTCAGGCATTGCTCGCGCTGCTCGGCGCCGAGTCCGAACTCGACCCGCATATCGGGAAGCTGCAGTGCATAGCGCACTTGGGCCGCTTCGGCCATCAGAACCCAGCGGCACAGCCGCGCAAGCTTCTGCTCGATACCAAGGGTCGAATCGACCGCTCCGAGTTCGAGCACGACCTCGCTCTGCGCGTAGCCTTCGAACAGTTTGACGGTCAGGTCGTCGGAGCGCGCCGCCAGCCGCCAGGCCACCCGCTTCAGCGGATCGCCGCTCTGGTAGGGCCGCACCCCGGCAAACTCGTCTCCGCTGACCGCCAGCCCGGTTTCCTGCTCGGGATCGCCGCCGGCAACCATCGGCAGCTCGGGCGCATCGCGCTCCGGCGCCGGGTAGACGATTGCCGTCAGTGGTGGCGTGTAATACGACCACGCCTGCCAGAGGCCGAACGGGAAGCGCGTCTCGATGCGCAGCCTCGGGCACGGTAGCCGACCCCGCACGCGCGTGGCGACGGCGACCCGGATCTCGCGGCTGCCCGAAGCCGGGATGTCGGCGTTCGTGATGGGCTGCACCGGCCGGTCAGGGCCAAGTGCCTCGAAAAGCGGATTCGAGGGTTGCAGGGGCTCGAACTCGAGCCCGTAGCGCGCTTCGGGCGTCGCGTTGTGCACCGTGATTTCGAAAGTTGCCAGGTCACCGGCGAAGACGTTTCCCGCCCGGTGCGCCGTCAGCGTCAGGCGGGCCAGATTGCGGTGCGTGTGATACATCGCCACCAGGGCCATGCTGGTGACGAGGAAGGTGAGCAGGAAGCCGAGTTGCAGCGAATAGTTGATCGATCCGAACAGCATCATCACCATCGCCGCCGCAAAGAGCAGGCCCGCGCGGGTCGGCAGAATGAAGACGCGCCTGCGGTCGAGCAGGACTTCACCATGCTCGATGCCCTTGCTGCCACCGATCATCTCGCCGATCCTGATGGCGAGCGGATGCGCCGTAACGCTCATAGGGGTCCAGTGATGAGTGCGCGCTTCGGTTGCTGTTTCCGCGCGGGCGACTCAGCGCGTCCGCTCAGGGCAGGCGCACCGCCTGGATCAGCTGGCTTACCAGCTCGCGCCCATGCAGCAGGTGTCCGCCCTCGCGTTGCGCTGCATGCAGGCGGTGGCCCGCTACGGCCGGAAGCACGTTCTGCACGTCTTCCGGGATGACGTGCTCTCGTCCGTCCAGCCAGGCCCAGGCGCGCGCCGCCGCGAGCAAGGCCAGGCCCGCTCGCGGGGACAGGCCCTCGGCGTGCCGGCCCGAGCTGCGCGTGAAGGCGAGCAGGGACAGCACGTAGTCGAGCAACGTTTCGGAAACGAATACCTGCTTGACGGCAGCCTGTGCGGCGAGCAGGTCGGCGGGCCGCGCCGCTGCGGGCAGGCTGCGCAGCATGTCGCGGCGAGCGCGGCCCGCGAGCAGCGCGCGCTCGGCGGAACGCTCGGGGTAGCCGAGGCTGATGCACATGAGGAACCGATCGAGCTGGGACTCCGGCAGGGGGAATGTGCCGACCTGGTGTAGCGGGTTCTGGGTGGCGATGACGAAGAACGGCTGCGGTAGCGGCCGCGCCATACCGTCGATCGATACCTGGCTCTCCTCCATGGCCTCGAGCAGCGCACTCTGCGTTTTCGGGCTGGCGCGATTGATTTCGTCGGCGAGCAGCACCTCCGTGAAGATCGGCCCGGGGTGGAAGGCGAACTGCCCGGTGGTACGGTCGTACACGGACACGCCGATCACGTCGGAAGGCAGCAGGTCGCTGGTGAACTGGAGACGGCGAAAGGGCAGGCCGAGAGAGATCGCGATCGCATGCGCCAGCGTCGTCTTGCCGACCCCGGGGGCGTCCTCGATGAGCAGGTGGCCGCCTGCAAGCAGGCAGGTCAGGCCCTGCCGTATCTGCAGCTCCTTGCCCACGATCACGGCGCCAATCTGCTCGGCGCAGCGATTGATTCTGTCCAGCATTAGACTTTCTGAAACGTCGCCAACGGTTAGCATGGTGTAAAGAGGGGCTGGTGCATACAGGGTTCTTCACGCATGCGCAGTGTGCAGCGCATGAAATGGGTTCGTGGCATCCGGAGAGTCCCGAGCGTCTGGCGGCGGTGCACGACCATCTGATTGCAGTTGGCCTGCTGCCGCACCTGCTGCCTTTCGATGCTCCGCAGGCGGACCTCGGTGCCATTGCGCGCGCGCATGATCGCACTTACGTCGAGCGCCTGCGGGCGAGGGTGCCGAAGCAGGGCTACGCGCCCGTCGACCCGGACACGTCGATGAACAGCCGCAGCTGGGACGCCGCGCTGCATGCGGCTGGCGCGGTGGTTGCGGCCGCCGACCTGGTCATCCGGGGCGAGCTGAACAATGCGTTCTGCGCCGTGCGTCCGCCGGGGCATCACGCATGTCGTGCCGCGGCGATGGGGTTCTGTTTCTTCAACAATGTCGCCATTGGCGCCCTGCATGCGCTGGACGCGCACGGCCTGCAGCGGGTCGCCGTGATCGACTTCGACGTGCACCACGGCAACGGCACCGAAGACATCCTCTCCGGCAACGGCCAGGTACTGATGACGAGCTTCTTCCAGCACCCCTTTTACCCTTACTCCGGAACCGAATTCGTCGCCGACAACATGGTCAACGTGCCGGTGCCCGCCGGCACCCGCGGCGACGTGGTTCGCGAGCTCGTCGAAACGCAATGGCTGCCTCGGCTCGAGGCGTTTGCGCCGCAGATGATATTCATCTCGGCGGGCTTCGATGCACACCGCGAGGACGATCTTGGCCAGATGGGACTGGTCGAGGCCGACTACGCCTGGATCACGCAGCGGTTGATGGAAGTCGCCGATCGCCATGCCGGAGGGCGCATTGTCAGCACCCTCGAAGGCGGCTACAACCTCAGTGCCCTGGCGCGCAGCGTGGCGGCTCATGTGCGCACGCTGGCCCAGCTCTGACCCATGCCAAACACGATTTTCGACCAGGACCTGCCGCGTACCGCCGCCAATCATGCGGCGCTGTCCCCGCTGACGTTCATCGAGCGGGCGGCGGCGGTGTTCCCACACCGGGCTGCCATCGTCCACGGCGGCTCGATCCGCCTTGACTGGGGCGAGCTTTATTCGCGCTGCCGCCGGCTGGCTGATGCGCTGGCCAGACGAGGTCTCGGGCGAGGCGACACGGTGGCGGTGATGCTGCCCAACACTCCCGCAATGGTCGAGGCGCATTTCGGCATCCCGATGGCGGGCTGCGTGGTGAATGCGATCAACACGCGACTGGATCCAGAGGCGATCGCCTTCATGCTCGAGCATGGCGAGGCGAAGCTTTTCATCGTCGACCGCGAGTTCTCTTCCATTGCAGAGAAGGCGGTGGCGCGACTGGGTCGCGCAATCACGGTCGTCGACGTCGATGACCCTGAATACGCTGGTGCGGGCGAGCGAATCGGCGCGATCGACTACGAGGCGTTCATCGCCGAGGGCAGCGCCGATTTCGTTTGGCAGCCGCCCGCGGATGAATGGGACGCGATCGCGCTGAACTACACGTCGGGAACCACCGGCAATCCGAAAGGTGTCGTCTATCACCATCGCGGCGCATACCTGAACGCCGTGTCGAACATCCTTGTCTGGGCGATGCCACATCATCCCGTCTACCTGTGGACGCTGCCGATGTTCCATTGCAACGGCTGGTGCTTCCCTTGGACGGTGGCGGCGATGGCCGGTACCAACGTGTGTCTGCGCCGCGTCGAGGCGGCGGCGATCTTCGATGCAATTCGCGCACATCGCGTCACGCACTACTGTGGCGCCCCGATCGTGCACTCGCTTCTGGTGAACGCGCCTGACGAAATGCGGCACGGGATTGCGCACCGCGTCCAGGCGATGGTGGCCGGTGCGGCGCCGCCGGCGGCGATGATCGAGGGCATGTAACGGCTCGGATTCGACCTGACTCACGTCTACGGCCTGACCGAGGTCTACGGACCGGCCGCTGTCTGCGCCAAGCAGGCGGAATGGGAGTCGCTCGCTGTCGGGGAGCGGGCGAGCATGAACGGCCGGCAAGGGGTCCGCTATCCGATGGAGGAGGCGGTAACCGTGCTCGATCCGCAGACCCTTGAACCGGTGCCGGCCGACGGCGAGACCATCGGCGAAGTGATGTTCAGGGGCAACATCACGATGAAGGGCTACCTGAAGAACCCTGCCGCCACGCAGCAGGCGTTTGCCGGCGGCTGGTTCCGCTCCGGCGATCTGGCGGTCGTTTACCCGGACGGCTACCTGAGGATCAAGGACCGCAGCAAGGACATCATCATCTCCGGCGGGGAAAACGTCAGTTCGATCGAAGTCGAGGATGTGCTTTACCGGCACCCGGCCGTGATGATCGCGGCGGTCGTCGCTGCGCCCGACCCGAAATGGGGTGAGGTGCCATGCGCGTTCATCGAAGCGCGCGAGGGATCGCGCGTTACGGCCGACGAACTGGCGTCGCACTGCCGCAAGCACCTGGCCGGTTTCAAGGTCCCAAAAAAGTTCGTGTTCGGTCCGGTGCCCAAGACGAACACCGGAAAGATCCAGAAGTTCCTGCTTCGCCAGCAGGCCAGGTCGGCCAGCGCCATCGATGTCTAGCCCGTGCCGACAAGCGCAGCCACTCGCAAGGAGAACGCCATGAATGCTCCCCAGGCCCCGGCCCAACTCGAACCCCTCCTGCTCGAAGAAAGGACGCCAGAGGGCGTTGTTACGCTGACGCTGAACCGTCCGGCGCAGTTCAACTCGTTGTCCGAGGAAATGCTGGCTGCGTTGCAGCAGGCCTTTGACCGGATCGGCGCCGACAGCGGCGCACGAGTGGTGGTGATTGCCGCGGCCGGCAAGGCGTTCTGTGCCGGCCACGATCTGAAGCAGATGAAGTCGAACGCGCGGCTCGAATACTACGAGAAGCTCTTTGCCGACTGCGCCAGACTGATGGTGACGATCCAGCGCCTGCCTCAGCCGGTGATCGCCCGGGTCCACGGCATCGCGACGGCGGCAGGCTGCCAGCTGGTCGCGACCTGCGACCTGGCGGTGGCCGCGGATGCGGCGCGCTTCGGCGTCAACGGAATCGACGTCGGGCTCTTCTGCTCGTCGCCCAGCGTGGCGCTGTCGCGCAACGTCGGACGCAAGCAGGCTTTCGAGATGCTGGTCACGGGCGAATTCATCGACGCCGCCACGGCGAGGGCGCGCGGCCTGGTTAACCGGGTCGTGCCGGCCGAGCAGCTTGATGCGGAAGTGAAGCGGCTGGCCGGTGCCATCATCGCCAAGCCTTCGGTTGCGATCGGCATGGGGAAGGATCTCTTCTACCGGCAACTGGAAATGGGGGTGGAGGCTGCCTATCAGTTGGCAGGCCAGACGATGGCCTGCAACATGATCAATGACGTTGCCCAGGAAGGCGTGACGGCGTTCATGGAAAAGAGAAAGCCGCATTGGTCCGCCTGACGGTCGCCATTGAGGCCAGTCGGATCGCCGCGCCTAAAGCCGGATCGCTGCACTGCAGGCAAGCAAGACGAGCCAGGTCACCACGAACAGCGGTCCTGCCCAGACGCTGATCTTCGACGCCTCCTTTGGCAGGTTCGGCGCGCGGCCGCTCAGTACAGCCAGTTCCGCTTCGACCGCCCGCCGCTGGATGACCAGCAGCGCCAGCGTCTGTGCTGTGCGATTGAGACTGCCGTGCAAAGCCAGCGCGCAGAGGATGCCGACCAGCGCCAGACCGCCCAGCAGCCAGTGATTGAGCGCGACGACGCCGAGACTGCCAACCACGAACACCATCAGAAAGGCATGGATGAAGATCGCCTGCGAGGCGATCAACCAGTTCATGTGCTGGCCGAGAGCCAGTTGTTCGGCGGTGACGGCCTGATGCAGCCTGTCGAGTTCCCGTTCGGCCGCGGCCTGCTTCTGTGCCAGCTTGTCATCGGCGCTCAGCGGCGGCGCGGGCACCGGGCGTTCGGCATCTATGCGCAGCGTGGCGCGATTGCTGTCCGAGTCGGTCGCCGCCGAGACGACGCGGAGGTCTGGGTTTCGTGGCGTACTCATCGCAGGGCAGTCTGCGTAAGTTGCCGCTAGCGAGGAATCCACCGATCGTCCTAGGGCGCGTAGCCGGATGGCGGAGCCTCACCTCGATGCGCACCAAACGGCTTCAGTGACCGCCTGCGCAGACCGCGGTCCGGTTCAGTTCCGCTTTGGCGACACGGCGGCTTCGAGGCCAGGTATCGGATGCCTGCGCGTCCGCAAGTTGAGCCGCAGGGTCAGGCAGTAGGCGCCGCCGCCGGAACGGTTGAAGGGCTCGAGAGGCACGACATGGGCGCGGTAGCCGCGCTCGGACAGCACCGCGCGCAGGCTCGCGGAGGCATGGCACATCACGACATCCCGCCCGAGGCAGACGGCATTGACCGCGAGGTGATGGGCGTCTTCGCTGCTGGCCTCGATGAGCAGGGCCGGGCCGATTCGCTCACGCAGCCGCGCGCACGAATCGGCCGAGAAGGCCGGCGGGTAAAAGAGCGCTTCGCCGCCGGGCAACAGGCACAAACAGGTGTCGAGGTGGTAGAAACGCGGGTCGACCAGTTGCAGCGGCTCGGCCGCGACCGAGTAGATTTCGCTGATGACACGGTGCATGCCACCGCTCGTGCGCTGGCCGTGACTGACCCACAGCAGCCCCCGGCTCGCGTCCCACTGCGCATCGCCGGCACCCTCGAACAGCATTCCCGCCGGCGGCTCGACGATCTCGTCGAGCACGCCGCGCGCATGCAGGGCTTCGAAAAAAGCGCGGTCGTGCGCCTCCTCGCCGCGGCGCTCGGCGCACGCAAAGCGGGCGAGCAGGACTTTGCGATCGAGCACCAACGCCGCATTGGCGGTGAAGACCATGTCCGGCAGGCCGGCTGCGGGCGCCTGCACTTCGATCACGGCGCCGAGCCGCTCGTAGGTTGACTTCAGCCGCTGCCAGCCATGGCGCGCCTCATCGGAAAGCTGGCGGGCCGACGGATGCCAGCGTTCCGGTTCCATCCAGGGATTGATCCGGTAGGTGACTTCGAAGAAGTCCGGCGCGCTCATCGCCAGATGCGCGTGGTCGGATCGGCCCATGAACTGGGCCGGCATTGCAGCTGTAGTCACCGTGATCGTCTCGCGGAACGCACGGTCCGCGTCAGTCAATGTCGCTCGATTCGATACGGCGCAAGGTAGCATCAGTCGCCCCGTTGGCGCGACGGCGTAGCGTGTCGCCCGCCCGCTCAACTTCCGGATGCGACCCATGCCGTTGTTCGACCCGCACAGCCTCAACGACGGCGTACCGCGGCGCGAGGTGTTCGCGTGGGCCATGTACGACTTCGCCAACTCGGGCTACACGACTGTCGTTCTGACGGCAGTCTTCAATGCCTACTTCGTCAACGTCGTTGCCGGAAATGCGCCATGGGCGACGCTGGCCTGGACTTTGGCCCTGTCGGGCTCCTATCTGGTCGGGATGGCAGTGATGCCTGCGCTTGGCGCCTATGCCGACCTGCATGCGAAGAAAAAACTGCTGATGGGGTTGGTCACGGTCGGGTGCGTTGTCGGCACGGCGGCGTTGGCGCTGGCCGGGCCGGGCGATCTTGCGGTCGCGGTCGCCGCGATCGTGTTGTCGAATGTGTGTTTCGCTGCCGGCGTGACTCTGAACAGCGCCTTCCTCCCCGAGTTGGCGCGGCCGGAAGCCCTCGGCAAGGTTTCGGGATGGGGCTGGAGTCTCGGCTACATGGGCGGCCTGCTGGCGCTCGGCCTTGGACTCGGCTATGTGCTTTGGGCACAAGCGCGCGATTTGCCGGCGACCAACTACGTGCCAGTCACGATGTTGATCACTGCGGCGCTCTTCGCCCTGGCTGTCATTCCAACTTTCGTCCTGTTGCGCGAGCGGGCCGTGCCGCTGGGGCATGGCACCGTCAGCGGCGTGCTGCGCGATTCGACTCAGCGGCTGTGGCACACGCTTGCCAACATTCACGAGTTTCGCGACTTTGGCTGGCTGGCACTGTGCGGGTTGCTGTACCAGGGCGGGCTGTCAGTGGTGATCGCGCTGGCCGCGATCTACGCGCAGCAGGTGATGAAGTTCGAAACCGCGCAGACGATGCTGCTGATCCTGGCGGTGAACATCACCGCAGCGATCGGCGCATTCCTCTTCGGCTATGTGCAGGACGCGATCGGACACCGGCGGGCGCTGGCTCTCACCATTGCCGGCTGGATCCTGATGGTGCTGATCGCGGGCCTCACTTCCGCGGTGCTGTGGTTCTGGGTGGCCGCCAACATCGCCGGCCTGTGCATGGGCTCGAGCCAGTCGGCCGGGCGGGCGATGGTTGGCGTGTTCGCGCCGGCACATCGCCGCGCCGAGTTCTACAGCCTGTGGAACGTCGCGCTATGGCTATCTGCGGTCATCGGACCGATGACCTACGGTCTCGTCACCTGGCTCACCGACAACAATCACCGCCTCGCGATACTGGCCACGGGTCTGTACTTCGTCGCCGGACTGCTGGTTCTGGCCAAGGTCGACGTCGAGCGCGGGAGGCGGGCAGCTCGCGCGAGCAACGACTGACCCCGCCCGGCCGCCTGCTACCGACCGAGCGCGGCGATGCCCGCCTTGGCGACCTGCGCGTCCTCGGTTGATTTCACGCCCGACACGCCTACCGCGCCGACCACCTGTCCATCGACCAGTATCGGCACGCCGCCCTCGAGCATGCCGTGCAGTGGCGCCGACAGAAACGCGCTGCGGCCCTGGTTGATCATGTCTTCATAGATCTTGGTTTCTCTGCGGCCCAACGCTGCTGTTCGCGCCTTCTCCGGCGCGATGTAGGCCGACGCGGGGGGGGTTCCGTCGAGCCGTGCAAACTGCAGCAGGTGACCTCCGTCGTCGACGATGGCGATGGCTACGGGCCACTTGTTCTTCTTCGCCTCGGCGATGGCGCCGTCCATCACATGCGCGGCGTCCTCGATGCTCAACATGACCTTTTTCAGCATTGCTGTCTCCTTCTCTTCGACCGTCATTCGCGCAGCCGGTACTAGAGCACGGCCGCCCATTCGCGCAGCGCCACGTTGCTGAGTCCGAGGGCTTCGGCGTTCGGCACCAGGTGCTGAAGGCGGAATGTCCGCTGGCCAATGTAGCCGGTCGGCGCGGCGACCG
>JAHEDN010000222.1 GCA_024641225.1 Burkholderiales bacterium
GGCCACGGCAAGATCCTGGTGATCGGAAGCGCATCCGCGCTGCGCGGCATGCGCAGGACGTCGACCTACAGTGCGGCGCGCGGCGCGCAGCTCGCCTACGTTCAGGCGGTCGGCGTCGAGCTTGCCCCGCACAACATCCAGGTCAATGCCATCGCGCAGAACTTCGTGGAGAACCCGACCTATTTTCCTGAAGAGGTTCAGCGAAACCCGCGCTTCCAGGAGCGGCTGAAACGCGAGGTGCCGTTGGGCCGCCTCGTCTCCGCTCGGGAGGACGCGCAGTTCGCGGCGTACCTTTGCAGCGATGCCGCCGATTGCTTCGTGGGGCAGGTCTTTCCCATTAGCGGCGGCTGGGCCATCCGCTAGATGAACGCAGGCGTTCAGGTGGCGATCCGATCGTGGGAGCCTATGTCAACAGACCAGCTCCCTGCGCCTCGAAGGTGACCGTTTTCCGTCAGGCCACATTCAGCACCAGCCGCTTGCCGCACGCCTTGACGTAGCGTCGCAGCGTTGCGATCGACGGCGAATGTTTGCCGGTGGCCAGAGCTCGTTCGAGCCGTGCCACCGCCGGAACCTACGTGCCCATCCGCTCGGCGACCTGCGCCTGCGTCAGCCCAGCGTCCTACCGTGCTTTCAGCAGCGCATCGAGCAGGATGGCTTCCTCGCCCTCGATACGCGCCACTTCGGCCCTGTTGCCGCAGGCCATCACACCGGGAATCCACTCGCCGCGAATCACCGCCCGGTCGGGCCGGCCGCGTGGCTTCTCGCCACTGCCGCCCGCTTCCTGGACGACGGCTTCAGTGCCAGCCTTCGGCCTTTCGGCTCTCCTCGCGCATCTGGCGATCGCGGCGCAGGTTTTCCTCGAGTTCCTCCTGCCCGCTCTTGTCGAGCGCCACCGTCTTCGCCTCGTCGTGGAAGTGCGGCCGCAGCGCCTGCAGCGAGGCGAGGTTGTGGCGCCTGAAAAGCTCCGCGACCTCGCGCGCCTCGTAGGGCTCGACGCCCAGCGCCTCGAGCGCCTGTCGCCCGGTGCGCAGCGCCGACTCGAAGGTTTCGCGCTCGACCGATTCGATCCCGCGCTCGACGAGTTCGAGCCAGTGGCGAACGTTGCGCGCGCAGGCGACGATCTTCAGGTGCGGGAACTCCTTGCGCACGAGGTCGACGATCGCGAGGCTGTCCTTGAGGCGGTCGACGGTGACTACGAGCAGCTTCGCCTTGGCCGCTCCGGCAGCTTCGAGCAGGTCGACACGGGTGGCGTCGCCGTAGAAGACCTTGAAGCCGAAGCGGCGCAGCATGTCGATCTGGTCAGGGTCGTGATCGAGCACCGTCGCATGGATGCCCTGGGCGAAGAGCATGCGACCGACGATCTGTCCATAGCGCCCGAAGCCGATGATGATCACCGGCGCCCCGTCGTGCTCGATCTCGTCGTAGGCGCGTGACTGCGCCGTTGCACGACGCGCGGCGAGCTTCTCGTGCGCGAGCACCATCAGCGGCGTGAGCGCCATCGACAGCGCGACCGCCGCGGTGAGCAGCGCCTCCCAACTGCCGGGCAGCACGCGCGCCTCGCGCGCGACGCCGAACACGACGAAGGCAAACTCGCCCGCCTGCGCGAGCAGTGCCGCGAAGAGCCAGCGCTGCGCGGGCGCGACGCCCAGGCGCGGCGCGATCAGCGCGAGCAGCAGCGTCTTGATCGCGATCACTCCGGCCAGCAGCATCGCCAGCATCTGCGGCTGCTTGGCGACGAGGCCGAAGTCGATCGACATGCCGACCGCAATAAAGAACAGGCCGAGCAGAAGCCCCTTGAACGGCGCGATGTCGGTCTCGAGCGCATGGCGATACTCGGAGCTCGCGAGCAGCACGCCCGCGAGGAACGCCCCCAGCGCCATCGACAGGCCCGCGATCGACATCAACTGCGCGATGCCGATCACGAGCAGCAGCGCGAAGGCGGTGAAGATCTCGCGCACGCGCGACAAAGCGATCAGGCGCATCAGACGCGGCGTGATGATCTGGCCGATCACGATGACCGCGACGATCGCGCCCAGGACCTTGCTCGCACCCAGCCAGACCGGTTCGCCGCTCTCCTCGGCGACACCCAGCAGCGGCACCAGCGCGATCAGCGGGATCGCGGCGATGTCCTGGAACAGCAGCACCGAGAAGCCGCTCCTGCCGACCGGCGCCGCCAGCAGGTTGCGCTCGGACATTGTTTGCACGGCGATCGCCGTGGAGCTCAGCGCCAGCGCCAGGCCCGCGGCCACCGCGCCCTGCCACGGCAACCCGAGCCAGTACAGCGCAGCCGCGAGCGCCGCGCCGCAGGTGGCCATCTGCAGCCCGCCGCCGCCGAACACCGGCCCGCGCATCTGCCACAGCCGTTTCGGATCGAGCTCGAGCCCGATGAGGAACAGCATCAGCACGACGCCGAACTCGGCGAAGTGCAGGATCGACTCCACGTCGGAGACGAAGCCCAGGCCCCAGGGCCCGATCGCGCAACCGGCAATCAGATAGCCGAGCACGGAGCCAAGCCCGAGCCGCGTCGCGATCGGAACGCAGACGACCGCCGCGCCCAGGTAAACGACCGCGTCGCGCAGGATCGATGCTTCAGCCATGGTCGGACAGATACTTCTGCAGCACCTCCCGATAGCGCCGGCCATGCGCCGCAAGCGCCTCGTAGTCGATCTTGTGCGCGCCGTGCACGGTGAACGGCTGCAGCCAGTTCATCGCACAGAAGCGCGCGGTCTGCTCGATTGGCGGCATGAAGGCACGAAACGGGTGCGCGTGTTTACCTTGGGGCGAGTACGCCTCGTCGGTCGCGCCCGTCGTCGTCACCCACAGGCAGTCCTTGCCCGCCAGCGCGGTGCCGCCGCTGCCGTAGGCCCAACCACGGACCAGCACCGTCTCGAACCACAGCTTGAGCAGCGCCGGCACGCTGTACCAGTAGAGGGGGTGTTGCCAGACAACCAGGCGCGCCGGCTCAAGAAGCGCCTGTTCGGCTTGCACGTCGATCGAGAAATCCGGATAGCGATCGTAGAGCGAATGCAGCCGCACCGAAGGCAGGTCGCGCACCGCGTCGAGCAGCACGCGGTTCGCCTCGGAACGGCCGGGGTGCGGGTGGGCATAGACGATCAGAATCATCGGCGACTTACTCGATTTGCGGCACGATCTTACTGATCATGTGCGTGATCCCGATGCGCCGGTGCGCCGCTTGCGGACGATGCTGGTGCGCGTCGGCCCACGGCCTGTGCAGCCCGGCTCGCCGGTCGGCGGCCTGTCGCACTTCGGCGCTACGATCGAGCGGCCCAGAAAGCTCTCCTCGCGCACGACCATGCGCCGCGCCGAACAGTGCCCATGAACGCTCCCCGATTCCAGGAGCGCTGCGCGCGTTGGCTGCTGCTGCTGACGCTGCTGCACACGGTACCGGCGCTCTGGATCACGCCGGTGGTAGCGGGCACGGCGCCGGTGGCCGCACTGCTCGCGTTCGGCATTGCCAGCCTGTTGACGTTCGAGCGGGACGGCATGGCGATGGCGCTGTTCACGCTCGGGCCGGCCCTGGTCTATTGCGCGATCGCCTGGGCCTTGGCGTGGCTGCTCGCCAAGCTGCTCGAACGGGCGCGCCAGCCGCTGCGGGCGATTGCGCTCGCGCTGCTCGTCGCCGTGCCGCTGGCCAGCGTCTACTGGCCCATCTACTTCGCCGGCGGCCACAGCGGTTCACGCAGCGTGAATCTCGTCGCGCTGGTCGACAGGGCGCTTCCGCATCAGGTGCTGTTGGGCTACTGGATCGCGCTGCACGGCGTACTGCTGATCCTGTATCTGGGCCACCTGTTGCCCGACGGTCGATTCGTGCTCCTGGCCGAGCGCTGGCGCCGGCCGGTGCTGGGCACGACAGCCGCGGCGCTTGTCGCCGCGTTGCTGCACGGCAACTACCCGACGCTGATCTGCCGGCCGCTGGCTGCCATGGGCAGCGGCAGCGCGGCGCTCTGCGCAGCACGCGCGGACACGCGCCATCAGCGCTACTTCTACGAACTCGCTGCGGAGCGCGGCGAACCCGAAGCACTGGCGTGGGTGATTGCGAACACGCCCGACCGTCAGCGGCGACTGCAGTGGCTGCGCAAGGGCGCCGATCGCGGCGATGCGGCCACACAGTTTGCGCTGTCGCAGCACCTGACACGCTACGGCGGCACCGATGGAGACGAGGCCGAGCAATGGCTGCGCCGCGCGGCGCAGGGCGGCCATGCGCCGGCGATGCTGGCGCTGGCGGACTTGATCACGCGCGGCCTTTACCGCGCGCCATCGCGCGAGTTGCTTGCCGAGCGCAATGCATTGCTGGAGCGGGCGGCCAAGCTCGGCGACCGCCAGGCGAGGCGACGCCTGGCCGAGCACTACATCGACGGCAGCATGGGCTATCCGGCGGACCTCGATCGCGCGCGCGCGTCGTACCGCGAGCTGGCCGCGGCCGATCCGTCCGTGTACAGCGGGCGGCTCGCCGAACTCGACGCGATCGCCGCCGGACTCGCCAGCGGCGATGCGGCGGTCATCAAGGCGCAGGCGAAGCGCTATCTGTCGAGCCCGCTGCCGGGTGACGGCGTGCGTGCGCGCGGCCGGCAGTTGCTCGAACAACTGGCCGACGCAGGCGATGTCGATGCGCGCGACGAACTGACGCTGATGCTGCGCACCGGCAGCGGCGGCCTCGAAAAGGATCTCGCGGGGGCAAAGGTCTGGCTGCTCAAGTCGGCGCAGGCCGGCGACGTCGACGCCATGGAGCGCGCGGCGCGCAACTTCACTAACGGCCGCGAGGGATTCGCCGTCGATTACCCCAAGGCGCGGCGCTGGTTCGAGGCGGCGATCCAGGAGCATGGCCGCGGCGATGCAAGCGACGCGGACGGGCACGTGCGCCGGCTGCGCAGCGAACTGGCTCACATCGACAGGCTTGGCAAGCAGGCTGGCGGCGCACTGCTGGGCGAGCAGGCGCTCGCCGCGCTCGGCCAGGGCACCGATGCCGAATCGCACTTTCGCTACGCGATGCAACTGCTGGCCGGCCACGGCACCGCGCGCCGCGCCGAGGCGATCGCGCGCCTGAACGAGGCGTCTCGCCTGGGGCACGCCGAGGCAGCGTGGCAACTGTTCTTCATCTACGAGCGGGGCTTCCCGGCGGAAGTCGATCCAAGCGCCGCATTCACGCAACTACAGCGCGCGGTGGCGAACCATCACTTCGACGCGACCCGCGAGCTGGCGATGCGCTACGAGTACGGCAAGCGCGGCGTGCCGGCTGACCTGCCGCGCGCCATCGCGCTGTACGAAGAAGCGCTTGCCGCAGGACGCGACAACCGCTATGGCTGGAACCTGGACCCGGAAAACTTCAACCACTTCAGGTGGCTCGAATCGCGCCTGCGCCAGGCACGCCTGAAACAGGGC
>JAHEDN010000223.1 GCA_024641225.1 Burkholderiales bacterium
CCCGACAAGGTGACGCGGACCGACTGTTCGACGACTTCGCCGGTCTTCAGCGTGTAGGGCCACGGCAGAGCCAGTGGGCGCACATAGGTCTTGAATGAAGCATCGGTCCAGTTGCGGTGGTCCTCCATCTCGAAGGTGTCGCCTTCCATCCGCACGGTGGCTTTCAGCCCGGGCATCACTTCGTGCGTCAGCGCGCGGATGGCGAGGAAGGGCTGAACGGGATCGACCAGCGGAGGAAACTTCGACTGCACGACGCGGCCGTCGACGTGCTCCACCGTCACCGGCTGCCCGGCCACGCCCTTCAGCGGATGCAACACCACGAAGCCGGTGCGCGCAGTGAGGAAGTCGGTCTTCGGCACGGCCCGGCCGGTGAACTCGAGGTCGCCGTTGGCCCGGCCGTCGATCCGCGCGACGTAGGCAATCTCCTGGCCGGGACGGCGGCACACCGCGTGGAACGACACCGAAAAGCCATCGTGGCGCTCGTCGATCTCGAGCTCGCTGATGTCCGGCGTGTAGGTGCCCCAGTTCTCGTCGCGCACCAGGAAGCCGACGGCGCGCAGCACCTCGATGCCGTTCACTTTCAGGTAGCGCAGCTGGCCGTTGTCGAACTCGACCTGCATCGGCCCGGCCCGCAGCATGCGCCCGACGACGTCGGGCTGCTCGGTGCCACAGAGCTTGATCGCGCGCGAAGGATTCTTCAACTTACTTCTCCTTGTTCGGCTCGCCGGTCCAGATCACGGCGCTGGTCTTCGGGTCGATCAGCACGGCCCGGTTCATGTCGATCGCCAGTTCGACGCTCTGATTCACGCGCGGAACGTCGTGCGCCTGCAGTTCGGCGACCGCCGGGATGCCACCGATCAGGAACGTGCCATAGGTGCGCGAGCCCGTGGGCAGCACCAGCACGACGGTCGCCGTGCAGCGGGCCAGGCCGGTACGCGATTCGCCATCGCGCATCCGGTTGATGTGCTCCGGCCGCACGCCGAAGGTGATCGCACGGTCACGGTATGCGCCGGTGCCGGCCTGCCGGTCGGCCGGCAAGGCCAGCATCGTGCCGTCCGACAAGCGCACCGCGAGGCCGCCGGCGGCGTCCACAAGCGTCGCGTCGATGAAGTTCATCGACGGCGAGCCGAGGAAGCCGGCGACGTATCGCGTCGCCGGCCGCTCGTACAGGTCCAGCGGCGCCCCCTGCTGCTCGATGCGGCCGTCGCGCATCACCACGATGCGGTCGGCCATCGTCATCGCCTCGATCTGATCGTGCGTGACGTAGATCATCGTCTTGCCGAGTTCCTGGTGCAGCCGCTTGATCTCGCCGCGCATCTCGTCGCGCAGCTGCGCGTCGAGGTTCGACAGCGGCTCGTCGAAAAGGTACAGCCGCGCATTGCGCACGATGGCGCGGCCGATGGCCACCCGCTGCAGCTGCCCTCCGGAGAGCTGGCGCGGGTGACGCGCCAGCAGGTGGTCGATGGCGAGCATCTTCGCGGCAGACCGCACCTTCACGTCGATCTCCCCCTTCGGCGTCTTGCGCGCGCGCAGGCCGAAGGCGATGTTTTCGTACACGCTCATGTAGGGGTACAGCGCATAGTTCTGAAACACCATCGCGATGTCGCGCTCGCGCGGCGGCAGGTCGTTGACCACCTCGCCGGCGATCTCGATGGAACCGTCGTCGACGTCTTCCAGCCCGGCGATCGTGCGCAGCAGCGTGCTCTTGCCGCAGCCCGACTGGCCCACCAGCACGGTGAACTCGCCGGCCGGGATCTCCAGGTCGATGCCGCGCACGGCATGTACCGCGCCATAGTGCTTGTGCAAGCCGGAAATCTTCAGGTCCGCCACGTTGCCATCCTTCTAGCCCTTGACCGCGCCGAGCGAGATGCCGCGCACGAGGTACCGCTGCATGAAGCCGACGACGATGAAGATCGGCAGCGTGCCTAGGACCGACATCGCCGAGATCTTCGCCCAGAAGTTCGACTGGCCGCCGAAATAGTGCGTCACCTGCACCGTGTAGGTGGTCACCTCGGTGCGGGTCAGCACCAACGCGAAGATGAAGTCGTTCCAGGCGAACACGAACGTGAACACCGCGGTGGCGAACAGGCCGGCACGGCACATCGGGAACACGACCTTCCACAGCACTTGCCATCGCGTATAACCGTCGACCAGCGCCGCCTGCTCGAGCGCGATCGGGATGTCGAGGATGTAGCCGCGCATCATCCAGATCACATACGGCAGGTTGAATGCGGTGTAGAGCAGGATCAACCCGAAATAGGTGTCGACCCAGCGGAACCACACATACAGCAGGAAGATCGGGAACACCACCGCGATCGGCGGCACCATGCGCTGCGAGATGATCCAGTTGGCCAAGTGGTCGCCACCGGTACGGTAGCGGGCCAGGCTGTAGGCGCAGATCGTGCCCAGGAACATCGCCGCGACGGTGCTCAGGCTGGCGACGACCAGGCTGTTCCACACGGTGCGCGCGTCGCCGTCCTTGAACAGCACAAGATAGTTGCCGAACTGCAGGCTGGCCGGCCACCAAACCGGCGGGTAGGCGTAGATCTCGTCGGCCGTCTTGAACGAGATCATGAACAGCCAGTACACCGGAAAGAGGAAGAACGCGGTCAGCGCGACGGCGCCGGCGTACCGCGCGGCCAGTGTCATCCTGCGACGGTCGCGCAGCTTCATCGCGACAGCCCGACCCGGCGCAGCGCCAGGATGACGACGAAGGACAGCAGCACGATGATCAGCAACGCCACCGCGCCGGTGTAGCTGGTCTCGAACTGCTGGAAGCCCTTGACGTAGGTAAAGATCGACAGCGTCTCGGTCATCGTGCCGGGCCCGCCCTTGGTCAGCGCCCAGACGATGTCGAACAGCCGGAACAGGTCGAGCCCGCGGATCAGGATCGCCACAGCCATCACCGGCCAGATCGCCGGTAGCACGATGCGCAGGAAGGTGCGCCAGTAGCCGGCACCGTCGATCGCCGCCGCTTCGAGCTGCGACTTGTCGACCGCCGACAGCGCCGCCAGCAACAGCAGGAACATGAACGGCGTCCATTGCCACACCTCGGCGGCCAGGATCGCCGGGTAGACCAACTGCGGGCTGATCGTCCAAAGCAGCGTCACCTCTCGGCCGGCGAGCCAGCCGATGATCTGGTTGACCGGCCCGAACCGGTTGTCGAACATCAGCGACCAGGTGGCGCCGGCGACGATCGGCGACACGACGACCGGCAGCACCAGCAGCGCGACGAACACCTGCCGCCCGGGCAGGTGGTCGATGAACATCTGCGCCATCAGCAGGCCGAGCACCAGTTCGATCGGCAGCGCGATCGCTGTGAAGGCCAGCGTGTGCAGCAGCGACTCCCACAGCCGCGTATCCTGGAACAGCAGCGCGTAGTTGCGCAGCCCCTGGAAGCTGGTGTCGGTGCTGGTCATCGTGATGCCCTGGAAGCTGACCACCAGCAGATAGACGAGCGGGAAGACGCCGATCAGCAGCAGCACGAAGATCGACGGTGCGATCAACGTGTACTTGAAGCGGCGGTCGCGCGCGCCGGTTCGGGTCGCAGCGGCCTGGGCAGGCACCGATATCGCTCCTGGATGTGCGGGACTGAGGAAGAAAAGGAAGGCGGGCAAGCGCCCGCCTTCGTCTGGTGCAGCGTTTCGGCGCGCGTGCCTACTTCTTCGGATAGGCGCCGGACTTCGCGGCCCAGGCCTCGTACACCGGCTTCTGCTTGTCCACGCCGACCTGCTGCGTGACCGCGTCCCAGTCCGCTGCGACCTTGTCGAGGATCTTCTGCGGATCCTCGCCGGCCCACAGCTTGCTGATGCCCTGGCGCAGCGCTTCCTCGTACTTGTCGGTCTGGATCAGCGACAAGTCCAGCAGACCTGTCTGCGCGGCCTGGCCGAGCGCTGCCAGGTAGTCCTTGGCGTCGGGCCACAGTGCCACGTAACCCGGGTTGGTGAAGTGCGAGTCGCGGAACGGGTCGCGCAGCGCGTATGGCAACTGCACCCGCTCGTTGCTGATCTCCTCGCTGTTCAGCCACTGGATGAACAGGTAGGCGGCCTCCTTGTTCTTCGACGTCGACGCGACCGACAGCGCGAAGCCGGCTGCCAGCTCCGGGTGCCCGCCGGGCGGCAGCGCGTAGCCGACCTTGCCCCCGATCTGCGACTTGGGCACCCAGTCGAGCGCCTTCTCGTTGGCGAGATAACCGGCGGCGAAGCGGCCGTACGGCGGCCACGAAATCGTCATCGCGCTTTCGCCCTTCAGGAACACCGCCAGGTTCTCGACGAAGCCGAACTTCTCGACGCCCTTGGGCATGAACTTGTTCTCGGCCAGCCAGCCCTTCAGCACCTTGACGCCCTCGGGCCCGTTGACGGTGGCCTTCATGTTGGCGTCGAAGAACTTGCCGCCTTCGTTGCGGAAGCGCTCCTGGAACATGAAGTTGCCGTAGCCGGGCTCGCGGAACATCGACGCGCCGTAGATGCCCTCACCCTTCAGCTTCTCGGTCAGGAAGCTGCCGATCTGCGCGAACTCATCCCAGGTCTTCGGGGGTGCGAGGTCGGCGTTGTACTTCTCCTTGTAGGCCTTCTGCAGATCCTCCCGCGCAAACAGGTCCTTGCGGTAGTACATGATGAAGACGTCGCCGTCGTCGGGGAAGCCGTAGATCTTGCCACCGACGGTCATCTGGTTGTCGCGATAGGTCGCCGCGATCGTCTTCAGTTCATCCCGGTAGCCGTACTTGTCGACCAGGGCGTCGAGCGGCTCGAGCGCGCCGGCCTGCGCAAGGTCGGGCATCCAAGCCGGGATGACGTTCAGCGCGTCGTAGGCCCCGGTGCCGGCGCGGAACTCCTGCATGATCTTGGTGAACATCTCGGCCGTCGGCACCTCGATGACGCTGACCTTGCAGCCGGTCTCCTTTTCCCACTTCGGCCCGGAGAAGTTCTTCGGGTCGAGCGACTGCAGGCCGGCCTCCCAGACGATGGTGATGGTCTTGCCGCCCTCGCACAGGGGCTTGGCGGCGTCGACGGCCACCTGCGCCGCGCTCTTGGGGGCGGCAGGAGTGGCGGCCGGAGCGGGAGCGGGTGCGGCCGCAGGCGCAGGCACCTCGGCCGGTTTCGGGGCTTCTTCCTTCTTGCCGCAGGCGGTCAAGGCGAGCGCGGCGGCGACGAGCGTGGTCAGGAGCAGGCCCCTGGCGGGCATCGTTCGACCACGGAGCAAATGCTGTTTCATGATGGTCCTTGTCTCAGTGCGTTGTTGTCGTGATTCACCGGGGCACTGCGCTGCGTGCCTCTTGTTTGCGGCCATTCTGTTGGCGCGCCGAACGCTCGTCAAGCCGCGCCCGGCAGCCGTGTGTGGCGGCGACGGTACCGACTTTGGAGCGGGCCCTCTACGAAAACAGGCGATTCTGGGT
>JAHEDN010000224.1 GCA_024641225.1 Burkholderiales bacterium
CGCGCCGAATCGATCCGGCTCATCTGGCCGGCGCCGATGCCCAGTGTTCTGCCGCCGCCGGCGAATACGATGGCATTGGACTTGACGAACTTGGCCACCCGCCACGCGAACAGCAGGTCTTCCGTCTGCTCGGCCGTCGGCTGACGCTGCGTGACGACCTTCAGGTCCGCCGTCAGGAGGATCGCGGTGTCGGCCGTCTGCGCCAGGAGGCCGCCGCCCACGCGCTTGAAGTCCAGGTCGTTGTGCGCCGCGCCGGGGCTCACTGTCAGCAGCCTGACGTTCTGCTTGGTCGCGAAGATCTCGCGCGCACCAGCATCGAAGGCGGGGGCAAGCACGACTTCGACGAACTGTCCGGCGACTGCCCGAGCGCAAGCGGCGTCGATGCTGCGATTGAAGGCGATGATCCCGCCGAAGGCGGACGTCGGGTCGGTGCTGAAGGCCTTGCCGTAGGCGGTGGCAGCGTCGGGGCCAATAGCCACGCCGCAGGGATTGGCATGCTTCACGATGACGCAGGAGGGCGAGTCGATGGCACGCACGCATTCCCACGCTGCATCGGCATCGGCGATGTTGTTATACGAAAGCGCTTTGCCCTGCAACTGCACACAGCCGGCCAGCAGGCCGCCGCCGACCGTGCGCTCGCGGTAGAACGCAGCGCTCTGGTGCGGGTTCTCGCCATAGCGCATGTCCTGCACCTTGCTCCACTGGCGGGTGAGCGTCTGGGGAAAAGTCGTCGGACGCTGCCTTTCGTCGAGCGAGGACAGGTAGTTGCTGATCGCGCCGTCGTACCGGGCGGTGTGGGCGAAGACTTTCTTCGCAAGCTCGAAACGCATCGACGAACCGACGCGGCCGTGCTCGCGCAGTTCGTTGAGCAATGCAGGATAGTCGGCCGGGTCGACCAGCACTGCCACCGAGCCGTGGTTCTTCGCGGCGGCGCGCAGCATCGCTGGGCCACCGATGTCGATGTTCTCGACGGCTTCGTCGAAAGTGCACTCGGGCCGCGCGACTGCCTGCTCGAACGGGTAAAGGTTGACGCAGAGGATGTCGATCGGATCGATCCCGTGTTGCGCCATCGCCGACATGTGGTCGGGCAAGTCGCGACGTGCCAGCAATCCGGCGTGGACACGGGGGTTCAGCGTCTTGACGCGGCCGTCGAGGATCTCCGGAAAGCCGGTGTAGGCGGCGACCTCGGTCACTGCCACGCCGTTGTCGGCCAGCAGCTTTGCAGTGCCGCCGGTGGAGAGAATCCGGTAGCCGAGGCTCGCCAGCCCTTGCGCCAGTTCGACGACACCGGTCTTGTCGGACACGCTGATCAGGGCCTGCTTCATCACGCCATCTCCGCCTCTGCAGTCGCTGGCAACCGAGCGGTCGCGCCATGGGCTGCGAACGCCATCGTTGTCAGTCCAACTGGTAGTCGATCAGCTTCTTGCGCAGCGTGTTGCGGCTGATGCCGAGCAGTTCCGCCGCCGCCGACTGATTGCCGCTGGTCCGCCCCATCGCGAACTTCAGCAGCGGCCGCTCGACCGCCTGCAGCACCATCTCGTGCAGTGCGTGCGGCTTGGCACCGTCGAGGTTGGAGAAGTACTCGTCCAGGCTGCGCAGGATGCACTCCTCGATCGTCTCGGCCCGCGTCGTGTCCCGGCTTGGCGAGGCCGAAGCGCCTGACGGCCTCTCCGCGCCATTAGTGGTTCGCCTGCCGCTTTGCGGCGGCCCCTGTGGCCCCATTCCGTTCTCCTTGTGACGTGCATGTTGTGTTGCCGCCGGGCCGCCGACGAGGCGATTCCGCGCGACGGTGTCCCACCTGCCAGCGAAGGTCGCGCCGCGGAGATCATGCGCTCAGTGACCGCACGGGAGTCGCTCGCGCAGCGTGCCGAATCGGCAGCCGTGTTCGTGCAGGAACTCATCCACCGCTGCCGCCTGCGCCAGCGGCTCGTCGATCCGGTTCATTCGGTCGCAGAAGCCATCGCCGCCAACCAGCCGGCGCGTGTACCAGATGATGTGCTTGCGCGCAGTGCGCACGCCCTGCGCAGCGCCGTAAAAGGCGTAGTGCTCCAGCAGGTGTTCCTGAAGCAGCGGTCGCACTTCGTCGACGGTTGGCGGCGGCAGCACCTCGCCGGTCGCCAGGAAGTGCTCGATCTCGCGAAAGATCCATGGGCGCCCCTGCGCGGCGCGTCCGATCATCACCGCGTCGGCGCCGGTCACCGCGAGAACGTCTCGTGCCTTGTGCGGCGAGTCGATGTCACCGTTGGCCACCACCGGAATCGAAACAGTGCGCTTGACCGCAGCAATCGTCTCGTACTCGGCATGGCCCGCGAAACCGCAGGCGCGCGTGCGTCCGTGCAGCGTCAGCAATTGAATGCCGGCATCCTCGGCCAGCCGGGCGATGCGGATCGCGTTGCGATTCTCACGTGACCAGCCGGTGCGGAATTTCAGAGTCACCGGCACGGGCACCGCGGCGACTACTGCGTGCAGGATGCGCGCCACCAATGCTTCATCGCGCAGCAAAGCCGAGCCGCTCGCCGCTGAGCAAACCTTCTTGGCCGGGCAGCCCATGTTGATGTCGATGATCTGCGCGCCGCGATCGACGTTGTAGCGCGCGGCCTCCGCGAGCATCAGCGGGTCGGCGCCGGCCAGTTGCACGGCAACCGGGGCGCGCTCGCCGTCGTGGTTCAGGCGGCGCGTCGTCTTCTCGCTCGCCCAGAGCCTGGGGTTCGACGCCGCCATTTCGGCCACCGCGTATCCGGCGCCGAAGCGGCGGCAGAGTCGCCGGAACGGCCGATCAGTGACTCCGGCCATCGGCGCGACGAATACGCGATTGTTCAGCTCGTGCGAGCCGATGCGCATGGTGGTGGGCCAATGGGGAGGCGGTTCAGCGAGGAGGGACGGATTGTAGCCAAGCACGGGGCGATGGCAGCGCCGCGAATGCGTGTTGGCCACGCGTCGCAAGGTTCGGCTTGCCTATGAACGGACCCCGAACATCAGCAGTTCCGCGAACTCGCGCCGCAGTGCAGGCACCACGTCGAGCAGCGCCAATCCGAGCCCGCGGCCCAGCGCCAGCGGTGCGAAGTGGCTGGCGAAAAGTGCTGGCAGGCTGCCGGTGAGCCTCGTGATCACCGCGCGGTCGGCCCGCCGCCGCCGCGCATAGCGCGCGAGCGCGTCGGTGAACGGCGGGCCGTGGGCGAGTTCGTCGTCCAAGGTGGCACAGTCGCGCACGCCGAGGTTGAAACCCTGCCCGGCCACCGGATGCAGGGTCTGCGCGGCGTTGCCGAGGGCAACAATGCGATGGTGGTGAACTTCATCGCGCAGCCGTCGCGGGAGTGCCACCGCCCGCAGCGGACTGACTGCCGTAACCAAGCCGATTCTGGATCCGAGCTGCGACTGCAACTCGCCGAGCAGCGCCTGGTCGGGCAACTGGATCCGGCGCTGAGCTTCGTCGGCATTCATGCACCAGACGAGGGAGAGGCCGCGCCCTTCACCCGCGCCGAACGGTGCGGGAGTCGGCAGCAGTGCGAGCGGACCGTCACGCGTGAACCGTTCGAACGCCGCGCCGGCGGGCAAATCGGCGCGCACGGGACGCAGGCGCACGCTGCCCAGCAATGCCCACTCCTCGTTAGTCTCCGGGCGACCGTCTGTCGTCGGCTCTGCAATGCCCTCAGCGTGGATGGCCAGGTCAGCGGCAAGGATGCTGCCGTCGGCAAGCAGCACTTCGACCTGATCGGGCCGCTGCCGGACTACAGAAGCGGCGACAGGCCTGAGCACCTCGATCGTCGGCTGCGCGGCGACGCCCGCCGCCAGCGCCGCAAGCAGGTCTCCGTACAGGACGGTGGCGCCGAGGTCGTGGCCGTCGAAATCACCCGCCGCGATCCGGGTCGCGCCGAAGTCGCCGGCCGAGCTGACCAACACTTCGCGAATCGCCGCGCGCGGCGGCACGTCGGCGCCGAGGGCTGGCGCAAGTATTTCCCACGTGCCGCGCGACAGTGCCAGCAGCCGGGCATCGCGACGTGCCTGCTCGAGTGGCCTCGCGTCGAGCACGGAACAACGGATCCCGCGCTGCGCCAGCAGCGCCGCACAGAGCAGCCCGATAGGGCCGCCGCCGATGATGATGGCGTTGCGCATCGCTGTTCTCAAATGGAAGGGGACTCGGGAACATCCTGCGTGCCCGAGTGGCTCAATTCGGCATCGAGAGCATCGAGTTCGGCGGGCGTGCCGACGTTGTGCCAGCGGCCATGGAAGTGCTCGCCGCTGACACGACCTTGGTCGACGAAGCGGTACAGCCACGGGAACAGGCTTGCGCGGCCGTGACCCACGCCGTCGAACAGCGTCGGCGAGAAGATGCCGATGTTGCCGTAGGTGAGGTAAGGCTGCTGCATCCGGACGCGGCCACCCACCAGGCCCATGTCGCCGTCGCTATGGAAGGGGGGATTGTCGACCAGTACCAGATGCGCGTCGGCCGTGCCGCGAGCAATCGCCGCCAGCGGTTCGGCGAGACTGCCGTAATCGAAATCGGTCACGATGTCGCTGCTGGCGGCGATGAACGGGGCCGCACCGAGGAGCGGCAGCGCCTCGACAATGCCGCCGAGTGTCTCCAGCGCACCCTCGGCGCTGCTGCCTTCGCGTGAATAGCGCAGCCGTGTCCCATAGCGTTCGCCATCGCCCAGCGTGTCTTCGATCTGCTGCGCCAGATGTGCGGTATTGATGACGATCTCGCGCACCCCTGCGCGCACGAGCGCCTCGATTTGCCATTCGATCAACCTCCGGCCGCCCGCTCGCAGCAGCGGTTTGGCCGTCGTGTCGGACCGTGGCCGCATTCGCTCGCCGCGGCCGGCGGCGAAGAGGAGGGCCTTCACGACGGCGACCGGCACTCGCCGGCCGGCGACCCGCGGCGCGCTGTTCGCGGTCGCAGCCTCTGTTCCGGTGCCTCGCCGCCGCGGGGCACGCGCGTGAAGCGGACAGGGCATTCCGCCTTGGCTCGTGTCGACCGCATGAGATGACGGCTCATCGCGTTTCGGTCAGAAAGTGAGGCCGACCTGGGTCGGAACCCCTTCAATCTCGTCGAGCAGCCTGGCCAGCGGCGTCAGCGGGCGGTAGCGGCGGGCCACCGCGCGTGCGTAGGCAACGAAGCGCGGCGTATCGGCCAGATACTGCGGCTTGCCATCACGGTAGTTGATGCGGGCGAAGATGCCGAGCACCTTGAGGTGGCGCTGCAGCCCCATCCACTCGAAATCGCGATAGAAATCGGCGAAGTCCAGTCCCACCGGCAATCCGGCCCGCCTGGCACGCTCCCAGTAGCGGATCGTCCAGTCGAGCACGCGCTCCTCGGGCCATGAGATGAATGCATCGCGGAACAGGGACACGAGGTCGTAGGTGATCGGGCC
>JAHEDN010000225.1:0-3802 GCA_024641225.1 Burkholderiales bacterium
GCTCCTCGCTGAAGGACACCTGGCTGCGACAGTGCGAGCGGACGAGAAAGAAGCGCAGCACTTCGCCGTCGTACTTGGCCAGCGCGTCGTGGATGGTCCAGAAGTTGCCGAGCGATTTCGACATCTTGTCTTCGCCGACGCGCAGCGCGCCGCAGTGCATCCAGATGTCGGCAAACGGTTCTTCGAAGGCGCCCTCGCTCTGCGCGATCTCGTTCTCGTGGTGCGGGAAGACGAGGTCGGGCCCGCCGCCGTGGATATCGAAGTGCCGGCCAAGCAGCTCGCTCGCCATCGCCGAGCACTCGATGTGCCAGCCGGGCCGCCCCGGTCCCCATTTCGACGGCCACTGCGGTTCGCCCTCCTTGGCCCGCTTCCAGAGAACGAAGTCGAGCGGATCGCGCTTGCCCTCGCCGACGGCCACGCGCTCGCCCGCCCGCAGGTCGTCGAGCGACTTGCCCGACAACCGGCCGTAGCGTGGAAAGCTGCGCACCGCGTAGTCGACGTCGCCGTCGCCGGCCTGGTAGGCCAGCCCCGTTTCCTCCAGCAACTCGATGATGCCGAGCATCTGCGGGATGTAGTCGGTCGCGCGCGGCTCGTGATCCGGCGCGGCGCAGCCGAGCGCCGCGAGGTCGTCCTGCATGTGGCGCGTGAACTCGGCGCTCAGCTCGGCGGGCGTGATGCCGCGCTCGGCGGCGCGCTTGATGATCTTGTCGTCGACGTCGGTGATGTTGCGCACGTAGGTGACGCGGTAGCCGCGCGCCCGCAGCCAGCGCACCACGACGTCGAAGGCCACCAGCGTCCGCCCGTTGCCCATGTGGCAGAAGTCGTAGACGGTGACGCCGCACACGTAGATGCGGACATGGCCGGGTTCGATCGGCGCCAGCGGCACGCGCGAGTGCGTCAATGTGTTGTAGACGGTGATCGTCATTGCAGGAAGCTCCGGAAGTTCGTTCGATATGCAGCCACGTAAGGTTGACCACGCGCGGCCGCGGGGTGCGGCGTGACGGCGAGGGTCAACAGCGGCGAACGAACATGGTGCGGAGCGGGCAGCGCGCGGCGCGTTGATAAGATGCGGCCGCAGTATATCGTCCGCTCTCTGAGCGCCCCCGGTCTCGGCCAGCCGAGCGCGCCCCCCATGGGGGCGCAGGGAACTCGAGGCGTCCCGTCATTGACCGGCAGCCGATTTATTTCCGTGAAGCTCCTGATCGCCGCTATCGCCTGCGCCGCGCTTGCCGCTGCCGCGCCGGCGGCCGGCCAGACCGCGCCGGCACCCAGCGCAGCCGCCGAGATCAGCGCGCTGATGAAGGCCGGCAAGAACGACGAAGCGCTCGCCCGCGCCGAGGCCCGGCTGAAGGACAACCCGCGCGATGCTCAGGTGCGCTTCATGCGCGGCGTGATCCTCACCGAGCAGGGCAAGACGGTCGAGGCGACGGCGGCGTTCGAGACGCTGATCCAGGAGTATCCGGAACTGCCCGAGCCGTACAACAACCTGGCGGTGCTCCATGCCGCGCAGGGGCGCTATGAATCGGCGCAGCGCCTGCTGCATCAGGCGCTGCTCGCGCAGCCTCAGTACGTCACTGCCTACGAGAACCTCGGCGACCTGTACATTTCGATGGCAGAACAGGCCTACGCCAAGGCGCTGGGCCTCGACGCCAACAACCGCGCCGCCAAGACCAAGCTCGAGGCGACCCGTGAACTGAACACGCGCATCCGCGCGGTGCGCTGACCCCCTACCGCTTTTCTTGAGGATTCACTCATGGTCCGACTGCTTCACCGGATGATCCGCCCGCTCACCGCCGCGGGATTCGTTGTATTCGTTGCCGCAACGGCGTCGGCGCAGGACAAGGCCACCGCGCCGCGTGTCCTGCTGGCCACCAGCGCCGGCGACATCACGCTGCAGCTCGACCCGGACAAGGCGCCGAAGACGGTCGCCAACTTCATCGAGTACGTGAAGAGCGGGCATTACGACGGCACCGTTTTTCACCGCGTCATGGACGGCTTCATGATCCAGGGCGGCGGGTTCACGCCCGACATGGCACAGAAGCCGACGCGTGCACCGATCCCGCTCGAGTCGCGCAACGGCCTGAAAAACGAGCGCGGCACGATCGCGATGGCGCGCACCAATGTGCCGGACTCGGCAACGTCGCAGTTCTTCATCAACGTCGTCGACAACAGTTCGAGGCTCGATTACCCCAAACCCGACGGCAACGGCTACGCGGTCTTCGGCAAGGTGACCGCCGGCATGGACGTGGTCGACAGGATCCGCGCGGTGGAAACCGGCAGCGTCGGCGGCCACCAGAACGTGCCGGTGAAGCCGGTACTGATCCGCTCGGCCACCATCGTCAAGTAACCCTTCTTCAAGGAGCAGCCATGGACGTTCGACTGCACACCAGCTTCGGCCCGCTAACGATCAGCCTCGACGCCGACAAGGCGCCGAAGACCGTTGCCAACTTTCTCGAGTACGTCAAGAACGGCCACTACGACGGCACGATCTTCCACCGCGTGATCAACGGCTTCATGATCCAGGGCGGCGGCTTCGCGCCGGGCATGAAGCAGAAACCCACCGGCACGCCGGTCGAAAACGAGGCCGGCAACGGCCTGCGCAACGACAAGTACACGCTGGCCATGGCACGGACGTCCGATCCGCACTCGGCCACCGCGCAGTTCTTCATCAACGTCGCCGACAACGCCTTCCTCAACCACTCCGCGCCGACGGCGCAGGGCTGGGGCTACTGCGTCTTCGGCCGGGTGTCCGAGGGCCAGGACGTGGTCGACAAGATCAAGGCCGTGTCCACCGGGCGCAGCGGCACGCACTCGGACGTGCCGCAGCAGGACGTGGTGATCGAGCGCGCCGAGGTGATCGGCGAGTAGGGGCGGCGACCCCGCGAGATGAGCGGCGCCGCACCGCCCGACCCGCCGCCGGTGCTGCTGCCCGGGCTGGCGCATGTCGAACTGCGCGATCCGCTTTTCATCTCCGACCTGCACCTGAATGTCGGCGCGCCGGAAACGCTGAAGCGCTTTCTCCGCTTCTGCGCCGAAGACGCCGTTGCGCATGCCGAGCTGGTGATCCTCGGCGATCTCTTCGAGTACTGGATCGGCGACGACACGCTCGACGACGAGGGCGACGCCGTCTCGCGCGGCGTCGCCTCGGCGCTGCGCGGACTCGTCGCGCACGGCGTGCGCGTGTACGTGATGCACGGCAACCGCGACCTGCTGCTCGGCGCCGGCTTCCTGCGCGCGACAGGTGCGCAGCTGCTCGCCGATCCGGCGGTCGCGGACATCGGCGGCCGCGAGCTGCTGCTGGCGCACGGCGATGCGTGGTGCACCCAGGATGTCGAGTACATGCGCTTCCGCGCCTCGGTACGGCAGGAGGCCACGCAGCGGCAGTTCCTCGCCGGCTCGCGCGCCACGCGGCTGGCCTTCATGGGCGCGGCACGGCTGCAGAGCGAAGCCGGCAAGCGCGCCAAGGCGATGGAGATCATGGACGTCACGCCCTCGGTCGTCGACGAAGCGCTACGCGCGAGCGGCCTGCGGCTGCTGATCCACGGCCATACCCATCGTCCGGCATTGCACCGCTTCGCGCTCGACGGAGCGCCGGCGGAGCGCTGGGTGCTGCCCGACTGGGACTTCGACGCGCAGCCACCGCGCGGCGGCGCGATCGTGGTGAAGGCGGGTCGGCTGACCCGCGTGAGGCTGGACTCCTGAACGAACGGGACTGCGGCTCCGGCTGCCGCTGCTTCGGCGCGGGCTGCCGAGGGCCAACCTACTCGTCGACCAGCCGGTTCAGTTCGCTCGGGTCGACGCT
>JAHEDN010000225.1:3812-5331 GCA_024641225.1 Burkholderiales bacterium
TCGCGGTGAAGGCGGGTCAGCTGATCCGCGTGACGCTGAACTCCTGAGCGAAGGACGCTGTCGACCCACGCGTCCCACTGCGTCGGCAGGGGGCTCCTTCGAGCCGCCCTACTCGTCCACCAGCCGGTTCAGTTCGCTCGGGTCGACGCTCGGCCGTTCGATTTCGGCATCGTCCAGCGAGATTCCGTGCCGCTTCAGGGCAGCGATCAGTCGCTCGATTTCACGCTGCTGCTGGTCGGCATGGTCGATCAGCCCGTGCAGCGCCTTGGCCAGCGGATCGTCGCCATCCTGCGAGATGCCGTAGGCCGAGAACCCCATGCGGTTGGCCGCGTCTTCGCGCGCCGCTTCCGCTTCCTTGTGCAGGATCCGCGCCGGGTTGCCGACCGCGGTGGCGCCTGGCGGCACTTCCTTGATCACCACCGCATTCGAGCCAATGCGCGCGCCGTCGCCCACCGCGAAACCGCCGAGCACCTGGGCGCCGGCACCGACGATAACGCCGCGGCCCAGCGTCGGGTGCCGCTTGGCGCCCTTGGTGAGCGATGTGCCGCCGAGGGTGACGCCCTGGTAGATCGTGCAACCGTCGCCGATCTCGGCGGTTTCGCCGACGACGATGCCCATGCCGTGGTCGATGAACACGCAGTGGCCGATCGTCGCTCCCGGATGGATTTCGATGCCGGTCAGCCAGCGCGCCAGATGCGAAATGAACCGCGCCACCCAGCGCAGGCGGACGCGCCAGCACGCGTGGGCGAGCCGGTGCATCCACAGCGCGTGCACGCCCGGATAGCAGGTCAGCACCTCGAGGCGCGAGCGCGCCGCCGGATCGCGCTCCAGCACGCAGCGGATGTCTTCGCGCAGGCGGTCGAACATGGTCGTGGCCGTTCGCAGCAGAGGGCGCGATTCTATCGGCCGCCCTTGCCGCCGGCGCGCTCGGCGCGCCGCTCGATGATCGCCGCGGCGATGCCGCGCAGGATGTCCACCTCCGCATCGCTCGGCTGTGCACGCGCCAGCAGGCGCCGCAGCCGCGACATCAGCCGCATCGGTCGCGATGGATCCAGATAGCCGAGCGCGACCAGCGCCTGTTCAAGGTGCGCGAACATGCCCTCGAGGTGATCGTGGCTGGCCGGAGGCTCAGCCGAAAAAGGAGTGAGCCGCGCATCGATCGCACCGCCGGCGAGCGCGAGCCGGCACTCGTAGGCGGCCACCTGCACCGCCTGCGCCAGGTTCAGCGAAGCGGCCTGCGCGTCGGCGGCGATCGCGCAGCAGGCACTGCACCGCTCGATGTCCTCGTTGGCGAGTCCGTTGCGTTCGGCGCCGAAAACGAACGCGACGTCGCCCGGCTCGCTGGCGAGATGCGAGTGTGCGCGCGCGGCCGCACTGCGCAGGTCGAGCAGCGGCGGGCCGAACTCGCGTGCGTAGCCGGTCATGGCGAAGGACAGGCGCACGCCGTCCAGAGCCTGCGTCAGCGATTCGTGCACGCTCGCCTTCTGAAGCACGTCCGCGGCATGGGTCGCAAAGGCGA
>JAHEDN010000226.1 GCA_024641225.1 Burkholderiales bacterium
GATCGCCGAACTGGTCTTTTCCGGCCGGCTGCCTCAGGCGGAACGCGCGCTGGCGCAGGCCGTCGAGGACACGGCGAGGAGCGGACCTGCGCCGGGCGAGGTCTACCTGGTCGGTGCGGGTCCCGGCAACCCCGACCTGCTGACGTTCGCAGCGCTGCGGCTGATGCAACAGGCCGACGTCGTGCTGTACGACAACCTGGTATCGCCCGACATCCTCGAGCGCTGCAGGCGCGACGCGGAACGGGTCTACGTCGGCAAGCAGCGGGCCAATCACACGATGCGGCAGGAGGAGATCAACGCGCTGCTGGTCAAGCTGGCTCGAGAGGGCAAGCGCGTGCTGCGGCTGAAGGGCGGCGATCCATACGTGTTCGGTCGCGGCGGCGAGGAGATCGAGACGCTGGCCGCCTCCGGCGTGCGCTTCCAGGTCGTGCCCGGCGTCACGGCCGCGTGCGGCGTCGCCGCTTACGCCGGCATCCCGCTGACGCATCGGGACTATGCACAGTCGTGCGTGCTGGTGACCGGACACCTGAAGGACGGCACGATGAACCTCGACTGGCACGGGCTGGCCCGGCCGCGCCAGACGGTGGTCGTCTACATGGGGCTGCTCGGCCTCCAGAAGCTTTGCGACGCGCTGATCGAGCACGGCATGCCGCCCGACATGCCGGCGGCGGTCGTGCAGCAGGCGACGATGCCGCAGCAGCGCGTGGTGACCGGAACGCTGGCCGACCTGCCCGGGCGCGTCGAGGCCGCCGGACTGCGCCCGCCGACTCTGGTCATCGTCGGCGACGTCGTCAAGCTGCGCGACACGCTGAACTGGTACGAGATCGACAGCGACGAGAGCGAGGTTGTGGCGACCGCGTCCTGACCGGGACGGCTGCCCCTCGCTTGCGGTCAGCCGGTCGCGGCGAGCCGGGTTGCGTGGGCGGTGAGGGCGTCCTGCCCGCCGCGCCGCCATTGCGCCAGCAAGTCCGAGGCTACGTCGAGCCAGGCGCGGCTTCCGCGCTGCGCGGCGCGGCCGAGCTGGTCACGGTCGACCGTGCGCAGCTCGGCGCGGTACGCAGCGGCGAGTTCGGGCGCAAGCAGGCGGCGCAGGCCATCGAATCCGGCGATCCAGAACGAAAGCGAGGCGTCGGCCTGCCGCTCGACGAGTCGCGGCAGCGTCACCAGGCAATCGGCAAGAAGGTCGCGCACCGCGCGCACCAGCAGTTCGGTGCGGCGGTCTTCGATGCCTGCCAGCATCCGCTCCCAGTCGGTGCCGAGCAGCGATCCGGCCTGCAGTTCGCCGAGTTCGTGCAGTACGAGCGTCTCGACCTCGCCATGCGCCATCCGTTCGACCGTTGCCGCGGCATCCTCGGGATCGCCGTAGCCGCGCAGCGCGGCGGCGAAGGCGTTGTCCGGCGAGCGGCGGGCCGCCTCGGCGCGCGTCCACAGCCAGCGGCGCAATGCATCGAGGCGGATCAGCACGGTCGCATCGCGGCTTGCCGCCGGAGGGGCGACGAAACCGCGCGCCAGTTCCTCGCCGGCAACGATGACGCGGGCGCCTTCGCGCGCTTCGTCAGTGAGGCGCTGCGCCAGGCAGAACACCGGTGCGCCGAACAGTCCGACACCGGCGCCGTAAACGAGACCTTCGGCGGCCAGTTGGCGATTGGCGTCGGCGTCGTCGAACGGATCGATCCCGCTGCCGATCGGCAGCGGCCCATACGAGGACTCCGCGTCGCGCATCTCTTCCCAGCGCTGCTCGTGGCGCGAAACCCATTCGGCGAGCAGCGTGCGATCCGGGGCGTTGCCGGCAGGCGCGCGCGAGGCCCAGCGGAAATACTCGCGCATCCCGAGCAGGTAGGTGCACAGCGACTTCTCGCGCGCGTGATGGGCATCGGCGAGGTCGCAGTTGCGCTGCACCGCCTCGATCAACGCCCGCCGATCGACTGCTCCGGCGCGAGGCCGCGCTTCAGTCGACGTAGCGCTTGCTGGCACGCCGCTGTCCTGGCCGGCTTTTCTGGATGATCACGCCGCGCACCGCGCCGAGGTCGGCGAGCTCGATCTCCGCATAGCGAGGGTTCAGCGCCTGCAAGCTCCAGCCGTTGTTTTGCTGCCGCAGACGGCGAAACACCCACTCATCGTCGCAGAAGGCCAGGACGTAGGCGCCGTCGGTGGCGAGTCCATCGGGTTCGATAATGACGATGTCGCCATGCACGAACTCGGGTTCCATCGAGTCACCGAGCACCATCAGCGCGAACGATTCGGCGCCGCTGCAGCCGTCTTCGGCAGCGGCCGTCACGCGGATCGGGAAACTGCGGCGCGCTGGACTGCGGTCGTCGTTCATCGGCGGATTCGGCTCGGGCGGGGATCGTCGCGGCACGTGGCGCACGGCAGGCGCTTGCGACTCCGACCAGATGCCGACCGAAGAACTCTGCGCGCATGCCATGCTCAAGCGAAGTCAATTCTGCGAGCGGCCGCGCGGCCGCTGAATCACCCATGCGGGTAGCCGCCGCCACGCCTTCGGAGCCAATGCGCCCATGTGCGCATCGCTGGTGCGACTGGTTAGACTGTCGGCATCCACTGCCGCTGCGAGAGGCGGCCAACGCCGACAAGGGGAGACGCCAGGTGAATTTCGACAAGGAACTCGACGCACGAGGGCTGGCTTGTCCGCTGCCTATCGTCAAGACGCGCAAGGCGCTGAACGAGCTCACCACCGGCCAGGTGCTGAAGGTGACCGCAACGGATTCCGGATCCGTGGCCGACATGAAGGCCTTCTCCGAGCAAACGGGCAACGAATTGCTGTCTTCTGCTCAGGAAGGCAACCTCTACGTCTTCTATCTGAAGCGCCGCTAGCCGCGCCACGTGGCGAGACACCGCGCCGTGGCGGATATGCCGCGCGCAGAGAAACCTTGCTGTCAGGGGAGACACGCATGACCACCAAGAAAATGGCGTTGATCGCCACCAAGGGAACGCTGGACTGGGCGTACCCGCCGTTCATCCTCGCGTCGACCGCCGCCTCGCTGGGGTGGGAGGTCCAGGTCTTCTTCACCTTCTACGGCCTGACGCTGCTGCGCAAGGACATGTCGAGCATCAAGATCAGCCCGGTGGCCAACCCGGCGATGCCGATGCCGGTGCCGATGCCCGTGCTGGTGCAGGTGCTGCCCGGCATGGAATCGATGGCGACGATGATGATGAGGAACAAGATGAAGTCCAAAGGCGTCGCATCGCTCGAGGACCTGCGCAACATCTGCATCGAGGCGGACGTGAAGCTGATCGCCTGCCAGATGACGGTCGATCTGTTCGAGTTCGACAAGAAGGACTTCATCCCGCAGGCCGAGTTCGGCGGCGCCGCGACCTTCCTCGGTTTCGCCGGCGACACGGACGTCTGCCTCTACATCTAGCCGCGTAGGGAATATTCCGAAGGGTCGCCCCGGATCCGCTTTCCGGGGAGTTTTTGTATAACCCTTCAGAGGTGCTTCGTTTCACGACGTGGAAACCTTAGGATTCGAAACCCTACGGACAAAGGCGTCACTTTGAGACGCGAGGAGAGCCCCAATGCACGGAGACAGACGAGAATTCCTTCAATTCACTGGCCTGGTGGGCGCGCTCGCGGCCACGGGACTGCTCAGTGCCGAACAGGCGCTTGCGCAGCAGACCTCGTGGAACAAGGCTGCATTCGACGCGAAGAACCTCGCCGATGCGGTCAAGGCGCTCGGCGGCAGCGGTGTCTCGGAAAGCAAGGACATCACGATTACGGGCCCGGACATCGCCGAGAACGGTGCCGTGGTGCCGGTCGGCGTTTCCAGCAAGGTTCCGGGCACGCAGGCCGTCTACATCCTCGTCGAGAAGAACCCGAACATGGTGGCGGCGGGCTTCAACATTCCGGCCGGTACCGAGGCCAACGTGTCGACGCGGATCAAGATGGGCCAGAGTTCGAACATCGTTGGCCTGGTCAAGGCGAACAACCAGTTCTTCATGGCCAGCAAGGAAGTGAAGGTCACGCTGGGTGGTTGCGGCGGCTGATCGCACATCGATCGCAGATGAACCCGATAAGCAAGGAGTAGACGATGGCCGATCCGATGCGCATCCGCGCCACCTCGAAAGGGGACTCGACTGAAGTACGTGTGCTGATGGCGCACGAAATGGAGACCGGCAGCCGGAAGGACTCGTCCGGCAAGGTTGTACCGGCGCACTTCATTTCGAACGTCACCGTGACCCATGCGGGCAAGGTCGTGCTGTCGGCCGAGTGGGGTCCGGCAATTGCGAAGAATCCGTACCTGCAGTTCAGCTTCGCCGGCGGCAAGAAGGGCGACGAGGTGATGGTGACCTGGGTCGACAACAAAGGCGAGACCCGGACCGACAAGACGACGATCAACTGAGTGACGTAGCGCGCCGACGCCGGCGACCCGCGTCGAGCCCCTCGGAATGCAGAGAGAAGGGGGTGCGGAAGGCAGGCGGTGCAGGTGAAGCCGACTATGGTCGGCAGCACTGAAGCAGTTGCAGTACGCCCCGTGTCGAGACAACGCGGGAGCAGACAGCCAGGCCGGCCCGCTGTGGCCGGGACCAGCCCATCCAAGGAGGAATCAAGCATGAGTCATCTCGGAGCGTCATTCAGGGGCCTGGCCGCCGGCGCCGCGGTCGCGCTCGCCGGCGCGGGCCTGCTGGCCGGGCCGCTGACTGCGGCAGCACAGAGCGACGACGAGACGCTCAAGGGGATCGAGGAGTATCGCAAGGCGTTGCAGGAGGGGAACCCCGCCGAACTGGTTTCGATGCGCGGCGAGGAACTGTGGAAAACGCCGCGCGGCCCGAAGAAGGTATCGCTCGAAAAGTGCGATCTCGGCCTCGGGCCGGGCGTCGTGAAGGGCGCGTATGCCCAGTTGCCCCGCTACTTCACCGACGTCGACCAGGTGATGGACTTCGAGGCGCGGCTGGTGCACTGCATGGTCACGCTGCAGGGATTCGACCGCGGCGAAGTGGTCAAGAAGCCGTTTTCCGGCGGCGGCCAGCGCCAGACGGAGATCGAGGCGTTCGCGGCGTACGTCGTCGAGGAGTCGCGCGGCATGCGCATCGCTGTGCCGCAGGATCACCCAAAGGAGAAGGCCGCGCACGACCGGGGCAAGCAGCTCTTCTACATGCGCGCCGGTCCGTACGACTTCGCTTGCTCGACCTGCCACGGCGTCGACAACCAGCGCATCCGGTTGCAGGACCTGCCGAACTTCGAGAAGCACGAGCCGGCGCAGCGCGCGTTCGGGACATGGCCGGCCTACCGCGTTTCGCAGGGAGCGCTGCGTACGATGCAGTGGCGGATCAATGACTGCTTCCGCCAGCA
>JAHEDN010000227.1 GCA_024641225.1 Burkholderiales bacterium
GATCTCGCGGGCACTGTTGCGCATGAAGTAGACGACGTCGAGCTGCTGCCACAGGGGTGCGTGCGCTGCTTCCGAGATGGCGTACAGGTCGAGGATGCGGCGGGCCTCCTCCGTGCGGCGCTCGAGCACGGCGGTGGCCGGCAGGGCCTCGCCGCCAAGGCGTCGCCGCGTCATGCGGAACAGGTCCTCGAGCAGCTTGCCCTTCCAGCTGGTCCAGACGCGCGGGCTGGTCCCGCGGATGTCGGCGACCGTCAGCAGATACAGCGCGGTGAGCCGCCGCTCCGTACCGACCAGCTCGGCGAAACGGCCGACCACGTCGGGATCGGCGATGTCCTGCTTCTGCGCCACCTGGGACATCGTCAGGTGGTGCATGACGAGAAACTCGACGAGCGCGGCGTCCTCGCCGCGAATCCCGTGCTGTCGGCAGAACACGCGCACATCGCGCGCGCCCAGTTCGCTGTGGTCGCCGCCGCGGCCCTTGGCGATGTCGTGAAACAGTGCGGCGACATACAGCAGCCAGTGCCGATCGAGTTCCGCGATCAGCTGGCTGCACAGCGGATACTCGTGCGCGTATTCGGCCATGGTGAAGCGGCGCAGGTTGCGGATCACCTGCAGGATGTGCTGGTCCACCGTGTAGGCGTGGAACAGGTCATGCTGCATCTGGCCAACGATGCGGCGAAACACAGGCAGGTAGCGGCCCAGCACGGACCACTGGTTCATCCTGCGCAGGCCGTGCACGATGCCGCGCGGCTGCTGCAGCATCGTGACGAATGTCTCGCGGTTGCGTGGGTCACGGCGAAAATCGTCGTTGATCAGGAAGCGCGCGTGCCACAGCGCGCGCAGCAGCCTGGCCGTCATGCCCTTGAGGTCGGGGTGCTGCTGCAAAACCAGGAAGCCGCGCAGCAGTGCGTCGGGATCGCGGTCGAATGCGCCGTCGTCGACGATATCGAGCATCTCGGCGCGGGCAACGAAGACTGCGTCGATCGGCTGCGGCTGCGGATCCTCGCGCGGAAACAGGCGTTCTTCGATGTTCTGCAGAACGATCGTGTTCAACTGGGTCACCAGCTTGGCTGCCCGGTAGTAGCGTTGCATCAGCACTTCGCTGGGGCGGCGGGCCGCCGTGGGCTCGAGGCCTTCGGCCTCGGCAATGGCGCCCTGCACGTCGAACAGCAGGCGGTCTTCACGTCGGCCGGCAACGATGTGCAGGCGTGCGCGGAGCTGCTTCAGTGTCCTTTCGCTGCGGCGCAGCCAGCGGCCCTCCTCGGCGGTCAGCAGTCCGCCAGCGACCAGTTCGTCCCATGCTTTGCCGAGCCCGGCGGCGCGGGCGACCCACAGCACCGTATGCAGGTCACGCAGCCCGCCTGGACTCTCCTTGCAGTTCGGCTCGAGGCTGTACGCCGCCTCCTGGTACTTCAGGTGGCGCTGCTGTTGCTCAAGAATCTTCTCTCTAAAAAAATGTTGTGGATCAATAGTTTTTAAGACATTTGTGAGAAATTGGTTGAATAATACGGTCGGGCCGGCGACGCGCCTGGATTCGAGCATCGACGTCAGCACCGTCACATCGTGGGCAGCCTGCTCCCGGCACTCGGCGACGGTTCGCACGCTGTGCCCAATGTGCAAGCCGAGGTCCCATAGGCTGCCGACCAGGCTCTCGATTGCGCGCAATTCGTCGGCTCGTGCGTCCTCGGGGACAACGATCAGCACGTCGACGTCGGAGTGCGGAAACAATTCGCCCCGACCGTAGCCACCGACCGCGATGATCGAGGCGCGGCGCGTAACGCCGTGACTACGGGCGAGCTTTCTCAGCGTGCGATCGACGCTGCGCGCCAGCCCGCGCAGGAACTGCTGAACGGGGCGGCCAGCATGGAAAGCTGCGATCAGCAGTTCGCGCTCGGCGCGCAGTTCGCTGCGCAGCGCGAAGCTGATGTCGTTCATTGACTGCGCCGGTCAGGCGGCAACGGTCCTGCGGCCGTCCGCCCGGGCCGTCCGGGCCGGCGGGGGCATCAGCGCCGAGACAGTCATGACTTCGAATCCGGCTTCCGTCACCAGCACGGTGTGCTCCCACTGTGCCGACAGGCTGTGATCCTTGGTGACGATGGTCCAGCCGTCCGCCAGCTCGCGAATCTCGCGGCGACCGGCGTTGATCATCGGCTCGATCGTGAAAATCATCCCGGCCGCCAGCCGGTCGAGCGTGCCCGCCTTGCCGTAGTGAAGGACCTGCGGCTCTTCGTGGAAGCGCCGGCCGATCCCGTGGCCGCAGAACTCGCGCACGACCGAGAAGCCGTGCTTCTCGGCGTGCGTCTGGATCGCATGGCCGATATCGCCGAGGAAGCTGCCCGGCCCCACCTGCGCAATGCCGGCCCACATGCATTCGTACGTGACCTCGCACAAGCGGCGGGCGGCGAGCGACGGCTCGCCGACGTAGAACATGCGGCTGGTATCGCCGTGATAATCGTCCTTGATGACGGTGATGTCGATGTTAACGATGTCACCGTTCTTCAGTACCCGGTCGCCCGGGATGCCGTGGCAGACCTGGTGGTTGACCGAGGTGCAGATCGACTTGGGAAAGGGCCGGTAGCCGGGCGGGGCATAGTCGAGCGGCGCCGGAATGGTTCCCTGATGGTGGACCATGTAGTCATGACATAGCCGGTCGAGTTCACCCGTGGTCACGCCGGGCCGCACGTGCGGGGCGATGAAATCGAGGACCTCGGCGGCCAGGCGGCCGGCCACCCGCATCCGCTCGATCTCCTCCTGGGTCTTGATCACGATGGCCATTGGCGGCGGCTCGGTTCAGGCGGCTCGACACATGCTCGTATAATACGCGGCTGCCTCGCGAGAACCGGGGCAAATCGCGCGCATCGCCACCAAGGTGCCGAACGGAAAGAAGCTTTCCCGTACCGGCCGCGGCGACTGCGTTGGACCCAACCTTGGATGAGGAACTGCAATGTCCGTGACCATGCGTCAAATGCTGGAGGCGGGTGTCCATTTTGGTCACCAGACACGCTTCTGGAACCCGAAGATGGCGCCGTTCATCTTCGGCCACCGCAACAAGATCCACATCGTCAACCTCGAGCGCACGCTTGAGAACTTTCAGTCGGCGGCGAAGTTCGTGCGCCAGCTCGCCGCCAACCGCGGCACGATCCTGTTCGTCGGCACCAAGCGGCAGGCGCGTGAGATCGTGGTCGAAGAGGCGCAGCGCGCCGGCCAGCCTTACATCGACCAGCGCTGGCTCGGCGGCATGCTGACCAACTTCAAGACGATCAAGACGTCGATCAAGCGCCTGAAGGAGATGGAGCAGACGATCGAGGAGGGCGGCCAGGAGCGCATGTCCAAGAAGGAGGCACTGACCTTCCAGCGCGAGATCGACAAGCTGAACAAGTCGATCGGCGGCATCAAGGACATGAATGCGCTTCCCGATGCGATGTTCGTGATCGACGTCGGCTACCACAAGATCGCGGTTGCCGAGGCCAAGAAGCTGGGCATTCCCGTGGTCGGGGTGGTCGACACCAACCATTCGCCCGATGGCATCGCCTACGTGATTCCGGGCAATGACGATTCCAGCCGGGCAGTGCGCCTTTACGCGCGTGGCATCGCCGATGCGGCGCTCGAGGGCAAGGCGCAGGCGCTGCAGGGCGTGGTGCAGGTGGCCACCGGCGAGTTCGTCGAGGTCGAGGAAGAAGAGGAAGCGGAAGGCTGAACGTGGGCCTCGCCGTGCCGTCTTCGAGAAGGGGCGCAAGCCCCTTTTTTCTAGCAGATTCGAACAATCCAGGAGTATGAAAGTGGCGGAAATCACCGCGAGCATGGTCAAGGAGCTGCGCGAGCGCACCGACGCGCCGATGATGGAATGCAAGAAGGCACTCGCCGAGGCTGGCGGTGACATGGCCAAGGCGGAGGAAATCCTGCGCGTGAAGCTGGGCAACAAGGCGAGCAAGGCCGCGAGCCGGATCGCTGCGGAGGGGGTCGTCGGCGTCGACGTCAGCGCGGATGGCAAGCTGGCAACGATGGTCGAGGTCAACTGCGAGACCGATTTCGTCGCCAAGAACGAAGACTTCCTCGCCTTCGCGCGCGACCTGGCGAAGCTTGTCGCCGGCAGGTCGCCGAGTGACGTGGCGGCGCTCTCCAGCCTTCCCCTCGGCGACGGCACGGTCGAGACGACGCGGACGACGCTGGTCGGCCGCATCGGCGAGAACATGTCGATCCGCCGATTCGCGCGCATGCAGGCAAACGGTCGCATTTCGAGCTACGTGCACGGCGGCGCCAGGATTGGAGTTCTGGTCGACGTCGTCGGCGGCGATGCGGAGCTCGGCAAGGATCTGGCGATGCATATCGCGGCGAGCAAGCCGAGGGCGCTCGACGCCTCGGGAGTGGCCGCCGAGAGCATCGAGACCGAGAGGCGGGTGGCAGCGGAAAAGGCGGCCGAGGACGCGGCGAAGTCGGGCAAGTCGATTCCTCCCGAGATCCTCGCCAAGCGGGTCGAGGGCACCGTGCAGAAGTACCTGAAGGAGGTGACGCTGCTCGGCCAGCCGTTCGTCAAGGACGACAAGCTCAGCATCGAGCAGCTGCTGAAGAACAAGGGCGCGAAGGTCGAACAGTTCGTGCTGTACGTGGTCGGAGAAGGCATCGAGAAGAAGAGCTCCGATTTCGCCGCCGAGGTGGCCGCACAGGCAGCGGCGGCGCGAGGCTGACGTCGGGGGGGCGCATGGCCGATGGTCCGATCTACCAGCGTGTCCTGCTGAAGCTGTCGGGCGAGGCGCTGATGGGCAGCGATTCGTTCGGCATCAACCGGGAGACGCTGGAGCGCATGGTGGCCGACATCGGCGAGGTCGTTCACCTCGGCGTCGAGATGGCGGTGGTGATCGGGGGCGGCAACATCTTCCGCGGCGTTGCGCTCGGCGCCGAGGGCATGGACCGGGCCACCGCGGACTACATGGGCATGATGGCCACCGTGATGAACGCGATGGCGCTGCAGGACGCGATGCGGCGCGCCGGCATCGAGGCGCGCGTGCAGTCGGCACTGAACATCGAGCAGGTCGTCGAGCCGTACATCCGGCCCAAGGCGATACGGTACCTCGAAGAGGGCAAGGTCGTGATCTTCGCCGCGGGTACGGGCAATCCATTCTTCACCACCGATACCGCGGCGGCGCTGCGCGGGTCGGAGATGGGGGTGCAGATCGTGCTGAAGGCGACCAAGGTCGATGGCGTCTACAGCGCCGACCCCAGGAAGCACCCCTCTGCGACGCGCTTCGCGAGCATCAGCTTCGACGAG
>JAHEDN010000228.1 GCA_024641225.1 Burkholderiales bacterium
CATGAATACCAGCGGCTGCAGCGACGGGTCCTTCAGCGAGTTCGCGTGCGAGCAGTCGACGACGATGTTCGGCGCCAATCCCGCCTTGGCGAGCGCGCGCTCGGCGAGCTTGATGCTGACCGAATCGTAGTTCGGCCGTCCGCCGCCGCCGCGCAGCACCAGGTGCCCATGCGCATTGCCGCGCGTGCGCACGATGGCCGTGCGTCCCGAGGCGGAGATGCCGAGAAAGCTGTGCGGGTTGGCGGCGGAACGGATGGCATTGATCGCCACCTCGAGGCCACCGTCGGTGCCGTTCTTGAAACCCACCGGAGTCGACAGGCCGCTGGCCATTTCGCGATGCGTCTGGGATTCCGTCGTGCGAGCGCCGATCGCGTACCAGCTGATCAGGTCGGCCAGGTACTGCGGCGACAGCGGGTCGAGCGCCTCGGAGCCGGCCGGCAGGCCGAGCTCCGCAATGTCGATGAGCAGCCGCCGCGCGGCGGTGATGCCCTCTTCGATGTGGAACGAATCGTCGATGCGCGGGTCGTTGACGAAGCCCTTCCAACCGGTCGCCGTGCGCGGCTTCTCAAAGTACACGCGCATGACGATCAGCATCGTCCCGGCGACCTCGGCCGCCAGCTTCGCCAGCCGCTGCGCGTAATCGATCGCCGCGGCCGGGTCGTGGATCGAGCAGGGGCCGACCACGACGAAGATGCGGGGGTCTCTGCGCTCGAGGATCGCGCGCAATGCTTCGCGCCCGCGCGCGACCGTCGCTGCCGCGAGCGGCGACAGCGGCACGCGCTCGTGCACCTGGATCGGGGTCGGCATCGGATCGAGGCCGACGACGTTGACGTTTTCGAGCGCGTCGGCGTGAGCTGCTTCCGTCTTCACTGTCATTCCTTCATACCTCGGCAAGCCGGGCGAGCGCGGCGCGCAGCGTGTCGTCTTTCTTGGCGAAACAGAAGCGCACGATGCGATTGTCGAACGGTTGCGCATAAAGCCCGGCGATCGGAATCGCCGCCACGCCGTGTCTGCGCACCAGGTGCTCGGCGAAGCTGGCCTCCGACTCGTCGCACACGGCGCTGTAATCGGCGAGCACGAAGTAGGTGCCGGGACAGGGCAGCGGGCGCAGCCGCGTCCGCTGCAGGCCCTCGACGAACAGGTCCCGCTTCGCCTGGTAGAAGGCGGGCAGTGCTTCGTAGTGGCCGGGCTCCCGGAGAAACCGTGCGAGCGCGTGCTGCGCCGGCGTGTTCACCGCGAAAACCATGAACTGGTGCACCCGGCGCAGCTCGGTGGTCAGCGGCGCTGGCGCGCAGCAGGTGGCGACCTTCCAGCCAGTGACGTGGAAGGTCTTGCCGAAGCTCGAGACCACGAAGGTGCGCTCGGCAAGTTCGGCCGAGCGGGCGAGCGACTGGTGCGGCTTGCCGTCGAAGACGATGTGCTCGTAGACCTCGTCGGAAAGCAGGAGTGCTTCGGTACCGCGCACGATCGCTTCTAGTGCGACGAGGTCGTCGCTGCCCAGGCAGTATCCGCTCGGGTTGTGCGGGAAGTTGAGCATGACGAGCCGCGTGCGCGGAGTGATCGCCGCACGCACACGTTCCCAGTCGGGCGCATAGCCGCGCGCGTGGTCGAGCGGCACGTACACGGGCGTGCCGCCGGCGAGCAGGATCGAAGGCACGTAGCTGTCGTAGGTGGGTTCGAGCACGATCACTTCGTCGCCAGGTCGGACGATTGCCAGCACCGCGGCCATGATCGCCTGCGTGGCGCCGGCCGTGACGGTGACCTCGTCGTCGGGATCGTAGGCGCGACCATAGAGCCGCGCAGTCTTGCTGGCGACGACCTCACGCAGCGCCGGCACGCCGGCCATCGGGGCGTACTGGTTGTGGCCCGCGGCCACGCTTTCCGCGAGCAGCGCCTGCAACTGCGGGTCGCAGTTGAAGTCCGGGAAGCCCTGGCCGAGGTTGACGGCGCCGTGCTTCACTGCGAGCGCCGACATCACGGTGAAGATCGTGGTGCCGACGTTCGGCAGCTTGCTTTCGATGTGCATGGACGTTGCGTTGGGACGCGGGTGGAGCCCGCCGGGCGCGGATGACTAGCTGTGGGCGCGATCGTAAGTCATCGCTGCGCTCGGCCTGGTGATGCGCAGGCCGGTGGCCACGGCCCGGCGCGCCAACCGCAGCAGGGCCTTGTCGCGCGTCAGCAGCCAGTCGGCACGGACGGTGAAGGCGGCGTCGAGGAACTTCTGGTCGTCTGGATCGGTGCAGGAGAAGGGTGCAGGCGCAACGTCTGCGATTGGCTCGCTGCAGCGTGCCCAGCGCGTCAGCATCTCGGCACGCGACGCGTCGTCGAGGCCGAAGCCCTCGCGCGCCAGCACCTCTTCGAACTCGTCATCGCAGTCACGGCTGCGCAGCACGCGCAGGCTTCCCGCCTCGATCGCGGCGCGCAGCGGGCGCACCGACGGGTCGTCGAACAGCCACAGGTTGAGCAGCACGTTTGTGTCGAGCACCGCGCGCCGGGCCGGCTTCCCGCTCACGGGCACAGCAGCACCGCCGCGCCCTGCACACGCCCCTCGCGCAGCGCGGCCAGCGCCTCGTTGGCTTCGCCGAGCGGCCAGGTCTGCACGTGCGTGCGGATCGGCACCTGCGGCGCGAGCGCGAGGAACCGCTCGGCATCCTCTCGGGTGAGGTTGGCCACCGAGCGAACAACCCGTTCGCCCCACAGGACCTCGTACGGAAACGCCGGGATCTCACTCATGTGGATGCCGCCGCAGACGACGATGCCGGCCTTGCGCGTCGCGCGCAGCGCGGCGGGCACCAGCGCACCCACCGGCGCGAACAGTACCGCCGCATCGAGCGGTTCTGGCGGCAGTTGCGTCGAATCGCCGGCCCACGCGCAGCCGAGCGAGCGGGCAAAGGCCTGGCCCTCGGCGTCGCCGGGCTTGGTGAACGCGAATACGCGGCGTCCCTGCCAGATCGCCAGTTGGGCAATCAGGTGCGCCGCCGCGCCGAAACCATAGATGCCCAGAGTGTGCGCATCGTCGGCGAAGCGCAGCGACCGGTAGCCGATCAGCCCCGCGCATAGCAGCGGTGCGGCATGCGCGTCGTCGTAGGCGTCGGGCAGCGGAAAGACGTAACGGGCATCGGCCAGCATGTGGGCGGCGTAGCCGCCGTCCCGGGTGTAGCCGGTGAATTCCGGCGCGTCGCACAGGTTCTCCCGCGAGGCGAGGCAATGCGGGCAGCGGCCGCACGTTGCACCCAGCCATGGGACACCGACACGGTCACCTTCGCGAAAACGATCGACGCCCGTACCGACGGCGGCGACACGGCCGACCACTTCGTGCCCGAGCACCAGCGGCAGCTTCGGTTGCGTGAGTTCCCCGTCAGCGACGTGCAGGTCGGTACGGCACACACCACAGGCGGAAACCTTGACCAGCACTTCGCCGGGAGCCGGGTCGCGAAGTTCGATCTGCCGCGCAGCCAGCGGCCGGCCCGGAGCATCGAGCACCATCGCCGGCGTGGTTCGCATGGCGGGCCAGGTCAGGCGGCTGCGGCGTGCGCCTGCAACTGTTCGAGGGTCACGACCTCGAGCGCTTTCTCGTGCGTCGCCGCAAGCAGCACGGGCGGCGCCATGCCGGCATCGAGCGCCTCCTTCCAGCGGGAAACGCACAGGCACCAGCGGTCGCCCGGCTGCAGCCCGGGAAAACCGAACTCCGGGTGCGGCGTGACGAGGTCGTTGCCGCGCCGGCGCGAAAAAGCGAGAAATTCCTCGGTCATCAGCGCGCACACGGTGTGCGAGCCGGCGTCCTGCGGGCCGGTGTGGCAGTAGCCGTCGCGATTGAAGCCGGTGAGCGGCGACGTGCAGCAGCAGGCCAGCGGCGCGCCGAAGACATTGCGGGCCGAGGAAGGAAACGCCGGGTCGCGCATGCCTCAGGGCCGGGTGTGGGCCGCGACCGTGGTCTCGACCCATTCAACGAGCGGATCGAGCACATCGGCGGCCGCGACGGCAAAGGCGGCAACCGCCGCCTGCGCCGCCGCTTCGCCCACTGGTGGTGCGGCGGTAAAGGTCCGCTGCGCGACGCGGCTGCGGTCGCGGCGATGGATCAACTCGGCGCGCAGGCTGAGCTGTGCCCGACCCGGCGTGCTGCTGACGTCGTGGACCAGCGTTTCGAGCGCGAGGGTCAGCAGCCAGTCGCTGTCGACCGGCTGGCCGAGTTGCGTGACGGCGGCAAAGCGCCCGCGCGCCTCGAGCCTCTGCTGCGCCAGCAAGGTCAGGCGCAGCGACGGCCGCTCGGTCCACGAGGCGAACTGGTAGAACGCCCGCTCACCCGCCCGCCGCGAATAGACCACCGGGATCGAGTCGGCGAGCGGATCGGCGCCGATGCCCTGGATCGCGATCCGCGCCTTCGCGTCCACCGCCGGAGGCGCCACGGGCGCGGGCCGCGCATCGGCGAGCACGTAGTAGGTCATCGCCGGCACATCCGCGCTGCCGACGCTGACCGATACGCAGCCCGACAGCGACAGCGTCGCGGCAGCGAGCATGGTGGCAACGCGCTTCATGGCATCTTCTCGCCAGGGCCAAGCCGCGAGGGCTCGGGGCCGAGCAGCGCCGTGCGCGGGTCGCTCAGCCGATCGAGCGAGCGCTGCATGGTCTGCAGGCTCGTGCGCAGCTCGGTGACTGCAACGAGCAGCTGGTCGTCGATATGCGTGGCGCTGGCGTCGAGACGGCGCGCCGTCCTGGTCGCCTCGGTCTGCAATGCAGCCAGCGACGTCGCCATCTGCGCCATCGCACGCTGCGTCTCGGCGGCGGTTGCTCGGAAGTCGGCGACCAGAACGCGGGTGTCGTCCAGCGTGGCCGCGGCGCTGCCGCCGACGCGTTCGGTCGCCGTGGCGACATGCTCGGCGGTGCGGCGAAACTCGCGTGCGGCACCGCGGATCTCGTCGAGGGTGCCGGAAAGGCCGGCAAGCTGGCGATCGAGGTTGCTCGTCAGCCCGCGCAGATTTGTCAAAGTCTCCGAGACCGCATTGCGGTTCTCGGTGGTGAAGACGCGGTTGAGGTTTTGCAGCACTTCCCCGGCCATGTCGCCCAGCTCGGTGACGCGGCCGGTGATCTCCGCGATGTCGGAGCGCCCCTCGCCGATCACGGGGTAGGGCTCGCCTTTGGGCGTCTCGGTAAGCGGCGGCCCGGCCGGTTCGAGAGTCACCAGCTGGATCTGCGCGATGCCGGTGACGAAATTGCGAGTGATCACGGCCGAGGTGTTCGTTCGGACCGGTGCGCGGCGATC
>JAHEDN010000229.1 GCA_024641225.1 Burkholderiales bacterium
TCGCGGGGATGACACGTCCTTACGAACCCACGGATTGCGTCTATCTCAAGCCGTCACTCTTTCGCCTCGATGTTGGCCTGGTAGCGCGCGGCGTCGAGCAGCCCCTCGATATCTGCGGCGTTGGCGGGTCTGAGCTTGAACATCCACGCCTCGAAGGCGTTGGTGTTGATCAGTTCCGGCTTCTCCGCCAGCGTTGCGTTGACCGCGACCACCTGGCCCGCCACCGGCGCGTAGACATCGGACGCCGCCTTGACCGACTCGACCACCGCGCAGGCCTCGCCCTTGGCAAGCACGCGGTCGACCTCGGGCAGTTCGACGAACACCATGTCGCCCAGCGACTCCTGCGCGAAGTCGGTAATGCCGATCGTGAGCAGGCCGTCGCCCTCGCGGCGGACCCATTCGTGGGACTCGGTGTATTTCAGTTCAGCGGGGATCGACATCGTTGCTCCTTGGGAGAGTGGCCGTGCACGGATCGCCGTTCACGATTTCAAACAAGCGCCTTGCCATTGCGAACGAACGGAAACTTGACCACCTGCGCAGCAGCCGGCTTGCCGCGCAGATCGACCTGCACAGATTCGCCGGCCGCCAGGCCGGCAGGTACCCGGGCCAGGGCAATCGAGCAGCCCAGCGTCGGCGAAAACGTGCCACTGGTGATCTCGCCTTCGCCGTGCGCGGTCATCACTTTCTGGTGCGCGCGCAGCACGCCGCGCTCGGTCATCTTCAGTCCGACGAACTGACGCAGGTTGCCCGCCGCCTGCTGCTTCTGCAGCGCGGCGCGGCCGATGAAGTCGCGCGGCTCCTTCATGTCGACCGTCCACGCCAGGCCGGACTCGAGCGGCGAGACCGACTCGTCCATGTCCTGTCCGTACAGGTTCATGCCCGCCTCCAGGCGCAGCGTGTCCCGTGCACCGAGGCCGCAGGGCGCCACGCCTTCCGCCGCAAGGCGCTGCCACAGATCCGCAACCTCGTCGGCAGGCAGCACGACCTCGCAGCCATCCTCGCCCGTGTACCCGGTGCGTGCGATGAAGAATTCGTCGACCATCTTCGCGGTGAACGGCTTGAGGCCATCGATCACTGCGGCGGCGTCTACGTCGATGCCCTCCAGCACTTCCTTGAGCAGCGCGCGCGCCTGCGGCCCCTGCACTGCGACCATCGCCAGCTCGCGCCGCGGCAGGATCGACACCGCGTACCGGTCGTCGTGCGCAACCTTGTGCATCCAGTCGATGTCCTTCTCCGCCGTGGCCGCGTTGACCACTGCGCGATAGCGGTCGCCGCCCAGCCAGTACACGATCAGGTCGTCGAGCACACCGCCGTCGGCGCGCAGCATGCACGAGTACAGCGCCTTGCCCGGGCTCAGCCTGGCGACGTCATTGGCGATCAGGTGGCGCAGGAACTCGCGGCTGCCGGAGCCCTCGATGTCGACGGTGCGCATGTGCGAGACGTCGAACATGCCGGCATGCCGCCGCACCGCATGGTGTTCCTCGATCTGGGAGCCGTAATTGACCGGCATCTCCCAGCCGCCGAAGTCGACCATCTTCGCGCCGGCGGCGACGTGGGTATCGTGAAGGGGAGTTCTCTTCAGCATGTGCGCTCACCAGAATGAAAAAAGGGGCGCAGGCCGGCTTCCGCCAACCTGCACCCCTCTGTCCTTTTGCCTGAGAGTTCTGAGCCCCTTCGGCGCCGGATCGATGATCCGATCTCTCCAGAGTCGCTGCCGCCCGACGCGGTTCTGTGACCTGAGCGATTACGGGTGAGTTGCGCCTTCGGCGGCCGGGTAGAAATGAACTCCGGCACTCTCCCGCGTCGGTGTATCGAAGCGAGTCGTCAGGATACACGAGGCATGGCAGCGCACTGGCCTCGGCGCCACGCGGTAGACCTGCGCTTCCGCGCGCCCTGGTTCGTACAAGTCCGCATTCGCGGCGACGCTGACCTCGGCGGCGACGTTGTGCACTGAACATCGCCGATCGACCGCTCGGGTGTGTACCATCGCCTGCCGATTTCGCGGCGCGGCCGGACAAGGTAGGTAGCCATGGCGAGCAGGCGAGCGAGCAAGGACCGACGTCCCCCGGAAGTCCGCCGAGCCGGTAAGCATGACACCGCGGCTCTCGCGACTGCGGTCGGCACGCGCGCTTCGACCGCGCGCCCACGGCATGGAATGGGCACGGCAGTGGCCACCACCGCTCAGCGGCCGCGAGGCCGGGGCCACCGCGAGGGCCTCAAGTGCCTGCTGCACTTCGGCCGGCTGCTAGGTGAGTCGCGCAGCGCCGCAGAGCTCTACCAGCGCCTGGTCGACCAGGCGGTCGAACTCTTTCGCGCACGGCGTGTGCTGCTGGTGCTCGAAGCATCGCCACGCCTGCAGCACGTGGCTTCGCGGTTGCCGCGCGGGGAAAGCGCCGACGCGCTGCTGCGCGCGATCACGCCGTGGCTGGAGGCAACGCGCCCCGCCGACGCAGCGAGCCTGCGCCACGGGCCCAAGGGCGCGGCGCCCGTCGAGCAGCGCTCGTGCCTGATCGCACCGCTTCTTGCGGGGCACGAACTGCTCGGCTTCCTCTACGCGGATATCGAAGGCGTGGACGGCCGCTTCGGCGAGGCCGACCGCGAACTGCTGGCGCTGCTGGCATCGCAAGCCGCAATAGCGCTGGCGAATCTGCGCGCCATCGAAAGCCTCCGTGCCGAGGCGGCCGAGCGCACCGCGCAACTTGAACAGCGCGGCAGCGAGGTGGCGGTCATCAACAGCATTCAGCAGGGCATCGCCGGATCGCTCGACTTCCAGGGCATCGTCGACCTGGTCGGCGAGAAGCTGCGCGAGGTGCTCCGCACGCAGGACATCGGCATCTGGTGGCTCGATCCGCAAACGAATCTCGGCACAGGCCTGTATGTCGTCGAACACGGCCAGCGGCTGGCGATCCCGCCGCAGCCGCTGCCGCCGCCAGTCGCGCGCATGGTCGAGACGCGCCAGCCGCTGCTTTATCGCAGCGCCGCGGACATGCTGGCCGACGGCCTGCCCGCCATCGACGGCACCGACCAGAGCAAGTCGGCCATGGCCGTGCCGATCATCGGTCGCAGCGGCGTCGTGGGCAGCGTCAACATAGAGAACCATGAGCGCGAGAACGCCTATGGCGAGGCCGAGCTGCGGCTGCTGCAGACCGTCACGGCGTCGATGGGCGTGGCCCTGGAGAACGTGCGGCTGTTCAACGAGACCAGAGAGGCGCTGGAGCAGCAGACGGCGATCGCCGGTGTGCTGAAGGTCATCAACCAGTCGACCTTCGACCTGCAGCTTGTGCTGAAGACCCTGATCGAGAACGCCAGCCGGCTGTGCGACGCCAGTCATGGCTTCCTCTTCAGACCCGACGGGAAGGCGTTCCGTCTGGCGGTGGCGCACGGCGCCTCGCCGGAATTCGAGGCCCACATCGCCGCGATTCCAGTGCTGCCGGAGCGCGGCTTCCTGGTCGGGCGGGCCGTGCTCGAGCGGCGTCCGGTGCAGATCCTCGACGCTCTGGCCGACCCCGATTATCGGCGGGCCGAGTCGCAGCGCCTCGGCGGCTACCGGACGATGCTCGGCGTGCCGATGCTCCGCGGCGATGCCGTGGTCGGCGTGATCGTGGTGTGGCGCCAGGAAGTACGTGCCTTTACCGAAAATCAAATCGAACTGGTGACGACCTTCGCCGACCAGGCGGCAATCGCCATCGAGAACGTTCGCCTGTTCAACGACACGCGGGAAGCGCTCGAGCAACAACAGGCCTCCGCCGAGGTGCTCAGTGTGATCAGCAGTTCGGTCGCCGACACCGCACCCGTGTTCGATCGCATCCTGACGAGCTGCCGACGCCTGTTCGGTGACCTCGATACGGGCATCAATCTGGTCGGCGACGACGGCGCCATCCACCTCGGTGCCTACGCCGGCCCCAATCGCAAGAGCTTCGAGGCCGTCTTCCCTCTGCCACTGAGCCGCGAATCGGGCTCCGGAAGCGCGATCCTCCAACGCCGGGTGATGCACTACCCGGACGTGGAAGGCGACGCTGACGTGCCCGAGTACGTCAAACGTAGCTGCCGGCTCATCGGCATCAAGTCGCTGATCTTCGCACCCATGTTGTGGGAAGGCCGCGGCATCGGCGCGATCTTTGTAGGACGAGCTGTCGTCCAGGCGTTCAGCGAGAAGGAAATCGCGCTGCTGAAGACCTTCGCCGACCAAGCGGTGATCGCCATCCAGAACGCAAAGTTGTTCAACGACACCAGGGCGGCGCTGGAAAGGCAGACGGCGACGGCAGCGGTGTTGCGCGTCCTGGGCACCTCCATGACCGACACCCAGCCGGTGTTCGACGCGATCATCAGCAACTGCAGCAACCTGATGCGTGGCGCGCGGGTCGTGCTCTTTCTGACCGAGGGGGACCGGTATCGCGCCCACGCGAGCAACGGCACGCTGACCGGCAAGACGCGCCCGATCGACCGCGCGAGCGCCGTCGGGGCCTGCCTCGCCGACATGCGCATGATCCACCTGCCGAGCCTGGAGCAAGGCGCGGAACAATTTCCGATGGTGCGCCAGATGGGCCTGGCGGACGGCTTTCGCTCGGGACTTTACGCGCCGCTCCAGCGCGGCGGCCAGGCGCTCGGCGCGCTCGTCGTGCTGCGACCGGAGTTGGGCGCCTTTGACGATAACGACATCGGCCTGCTCAGCACGTTCACCGATCAGGCCGTCATCGCCATCGAAAACGTCCGGCTGTTCAACGAGACCCAGGAAGCCCTTTCGCACCAGACGGCGACCGCCGACGTTCTGCGCGTGATCAGCAGCTCGCCCACCGACGTGCAGCCGGTATTCGACGCGATCGTCGAGACGGCAGTGCGGCTGCTGGCCTGCGACATGGCCATCGTGCTGCGCTGCGATCACAACACCTACTCGCCGGCCGCCGGCGCCACCCCCGACGGTCCGCTGGAGGACATGGGGCCGTCGAACCTGCCCGTCGATTCCGCCGCCAACTTCCCGTCGCGTGCGATCGTGGCCAAGACGATGCTGCACCTTCCGGACTGGTCGGCGATCGAGTTGCCCGAGCACGAAGCCCGGATCCGCACGCTCCTCGGGGTGAATTGCGCGCTTTACCTGCCGCTCCTGCGCGAAGGCGAGTGCATCGGTCTGCTGGTGCTGGCGCGCAAGCGGACCGGCGCCTTCGGCGACAAGGAAATCGCGCTGGCGGAGTCGTTCCGCGACCAGGCCGTCATCGCGATCGAGAATGTGCGACTGTTCAACGAAAC
>JAHEDN010000230.1 GCA_024641225.1 Burkholderiales bacterium
CCCAGGCTCAGCAGCCACTCGAGGCGGATTCGGTCGGCCACATACGTGCGTGGATGGCGCTCGAGGAAATCGACGATGGCCTCGTCGAGCGCGGCAGACTCAGCTCCGCGTTCGCTCCGCAGCCGAAGCTGGAGCGACCAGAACTCGCCGTAGGATTTCAGCGGGTGTTCGCCAATCGCAGCAGCCGCCACCGACAGCCGGGCGCGGTCACCCTTGGCCAGCGCTTCCCGCGCGGCGAGCACCGCCTCGTCGCCACTCGCCGTGCCGCTGCGACTGCCCGCGGGCTGCACCGCCGCGGCGGTGCCGGACCACACGGCAAGCAGCAAGGCGACGATGTGTACGATTCGAATTGCCCTGACCTGCTGCATGCGAAGAGGCTAACACAGGCAATCGCGCAATGATCTTCAGGATTCCACCGCCACCGGCACCGAAATCGCCGCCGCCCGATCCGCGCAAGGGCGCGTTGCGCGCGAAGCTGCTCGCCGCGCGCCTCGAGCTCGCCGATCGTGAAGTGCGCTCGCGTGTGATCAGCGACCGGTTGCTGCGCTGGCTGCGCACGATGCCGCTGCAGCGGCTGGCGTTCTATTGGCCGACGCGCGGCGAACCCGACGTGACGGCAGCGATCATGACCTGGCTGGCGGAGGATGCCAGCCGGGCCGCATCGTTGCCCGTAATCGCCGGGCAGCTGCTCGAGTTCGCGCCGTGGCAGCCGCGGATGCCGATGAAAGCCGGAGACTTCGGCATTCAGGTGCCGGACACGGCGGTGCGCGTCAAACCGCAGCTGCTGGTGATCCCCTGCGTGGGCATCGACGAGCGACGCTACCGGCTGGGTTATGGGGCCGGCTTCTACGACCGCACGCTGGCCGGTTTTCCGATCCGACCCTCGACGCTCGGAATCGCGTTCGACTGCGGCCGCGTGAAGAGCATCGACCCCCAGCCGCACGACATCCACCTCGATCTGGGCCTCACCGAGTCTGGCGCGCTGTAGCAGCCCCGGTTCGCCTCAGGTCAGGCGCTGCGGTCCGCGGCGGAATTCCTCGAGCACCCAGTTGCGGAAAATCTCGACCTGCGGCAGCCGCGCGCGGCGAGGATTCACGATCATCACGTAGCGTCCGCCGGTCGGCATGCGCAGCCGCGGAAAAGGCGCGACGAGTTCGCCCCCGGCCAGCAGGTCGTCCAGAAACGGAGTGCGGACGATCGCCGCGCCCTGCCCGCGCACAGCCGCCTGCACCATCTGGTCGATGTAGGTGAAGTGAAGCCTGCCGCAGGGCCGTAGCAGTGGCTCGCCGGCGAACTCGAACCAGCGCGCCCAGCTGAACTGCCGCGCCCCGGGGAGCGAGTCGTCCAATTCGAGAAACGGCAGGGCAGCCAGATCGGCCGGCTGATCGATACGCAAGCCGCTCGACCCCAGCAGCCGCGGGCTGAGCGCTGGTGTCGCCTCCTCCTCGACGAGTATGTCCGCCTCGCCGACCGTGGCGCCGGGCCGCACCCAGCGCAGGGCGATATCGACGTCCTCGACTTCAAGATCGACCATCCGGTCCGCGGCATCGATGCGGACCTCCATTTCCGGGTGAGCTTTCTGGAAAGCAGCCAAGCGCGGCACCAGCCACAGCGAGGCAAACGAGGCATAGGTCGCCACCGACACGCGCGGTGGTCCGCCTCCGCGCAGTTCGTCGACAGTCCGATCGATGCCGAGCAACGCCTGGCGCGCCGACCCATAGAGGCGTTCACCGGCGGCGGTCAGTTCCAGCGCGCGGGTGCGGCGCAGGAACAGCGGCCTGCCGACCTGCCGTTCCAGCGCCGCGATCTGGCGGCTGATCGATGACTGCGTCAGGTTCAGCTCCGCGGCCGCCCTCGTGAACGAGAGCAGCCGCGCCGCCGCCTCGAAGCCGCGCAGCGCAGCCAGACCGATCGGTCGCCGCCGCCGGCCCGCAGGTTTGAGGGTCGCCATCCGCAAGATGATACATGCAGTTCTTGCATGCATCGACTGCGATCTTTTCGTTTGTCGCTAGAGGTGGGCAGGCGTCAAATGCTTACAAGCTTTCCGCATGGATGCGAAACCCAAATGGGAGGAAAAATGAGCGCAAGAAACGAAGCGGTCACGACCGTCGATCTCGGTTACGAGCAGATGTTCCTGTTCGATGGCGGGCCCGGAGCGCGGGTACGGGTGCTGTATGGCGCCACCTGGCTGACCGAGGAAGACCAGCCGGGAGATGCCGTCGTATGCGCCGGCAGCGAGGTCTCTCTTCACGGCGGCCGGGCCCTGGTCGAAGGGCTCGCGCCGACACGCGTGCAGATCGTCGCGGCGCCGCGGCGCCACGTTGTGCAGCAGTCGGTCAATCGGCTGCGAATGGCAGCACGCGACGTCCGGCGCTGGCTCGCTCGGCTGCAGTTCGGCGCGACTGTCGATGTCGAGCCCACTGCCTGATCACGGCGCAGGCGGGATCGCCTGTCAGCGAAGGGAGGCAGAGATGAATCAACGATTCGGTGTCAGCCGCGGCGCAGTGTGGGTGGATCGCCTTGGCACAACCGCGGTGTCTGCCTGGTGGGTACTGATGGTCGGCGGACTCCTGCTGTGAGCTCCGCCCCGGGCACGCGCTTTCGGGAAGCGCGCCGGTCTACTTCGCCAGCCCGAGCCGACGCCACAGTTCCAGCGTCGGGCCCGCCTGGTTCATCGTATAGAAGTGCAGGCCAGGCGCGCCGGCCGTCAGCAGCCGCTGGCACAGGTCGCTCACGACATCGAGCCCGAAGGCCTGGATCGCGGCGCGGTCATCGCCGAAGCTCGCGAGCTTCAGTCGGATCCAGCGTGGGATTTCTGCGCCGCACGCGTCGGAAAAGCGGGCCAGCTGGGCAAAATTGTTGATCGGCATGATGCCGGGCACGATCGGCACCGAGCAGCCCGCGCGCCGTGCAGCATCCACGAAGCGAAAATAGGCGTCCGCGTTGTAGAAGTACTGGGTGATGGCCGAGTCGGCTCCGGCGTTCACCTTGCGGACGAAGTTGGCCAGGTCGTCGGCAGGAGAGCGCGACTGCGGGTGGTACTCCGGATAGGCGGCGACCTCGATATGGAACCAGTCGCCGGTTTCGGCACGTATGTAGGCGACCAGTTCGTTCGCATATTGAAAGTCGCCGGCGCCGCCGGCGGCGCCCGACGGCATGTCACCGCGCAGCGCCACCAGCCGGCGCACGCCGGCGTCGCGGTAGCCGCGCAGCAGCTCCGCCACCTGCGTTCGCGTCGTGCCCATGCACGAGATGTGCGGCGCCACCGGCAGGCCGGCGCGGTGTATCTCCATCACCGTGTTCCAGGTTCCTTCCTTGGTCGAGCCGCCGGCACCGAAGGTGACCGAAAAGAAGGCCGGCCGGACCTCGGCGAGGCGCGCGCGCACCAGACGCAGCTTCTCCGCCGCCTCCTCGCTCTTCGGCGGGAAGAACTCGAAGCTGTAGGTCCGCTGGTCGACCGAGCCGACCTTCTCGCCGCGCTGGGAGGGGTTCCCCTTGAGGTTGACCGCCGGACTCAACGGCGCTGCTCCTGCGGCAGCAGGGTCGAAAAGGCCCAGGTCAGAACACTGTAGATCAGCGCGCCCGCCACGCCCCACCAGAAGCCGTCCACGTTGAAGCCGGGCAGGATCGACGCGACGCCCCAGAAGAGCAGCCCGTTGAGCACGAGCAGGAACAAGCCCAACGTCAGCAGAGTGACGGGCAGCGTGAGGATTATCAGAACCGGCTTGATCACCGCGTTGACCAGCCCGAGCACGATCGCGGCGACGAGCGCGCTGATTTCGTCCACTACTGTCACGCCGGGCAGCACGACCGCCACCAGCCACAGCGCGATGGCGTTCAGTATCCAGACCAGCACTATGCGCATGCGATTCTCCTGTCTCAACTTGTGCCGTCCAGGTACGGCTTGAGCGCGGCGTAGATCGTCGCGTTCACCGGTGCCGGCAAGCCGGCGGCGGCGGCCATCCGCGCTACCGCTCCCGCCAGCCAGGGCGCTTCGAGCCGGTTGCCGGCGACGAGGTCATTGAGCAACGACGAGCGCATCTCACCGGGCAGACCATCGACGAATGCCAGCTGCCGTTCGACGAACGCGTCGTCGAAATCGACCCCTTCGGCACGGGCAACCGCCACTGTCTCGCGCATCGAGGCCGCCAGAGCGGCTCGCAGGTCGGCGTCGGCGCGCACGACGCCGATCGGCTGGCGCGCCAGTGCGGTCGTGCCCGACAACGCCACGAGAAAGACGAACTTCTCCCACAGCGCGCGGCGGATGTCGTCGGTGTACTCGATGTCGATGCCGGCCGACTTTCCCGCCGCCACGAAGGCCTGCACCGCCGCCCGCGGCCCGCCGGCAAAGGCGCCGACACGCAGCCGGGCCATCGTCCCGGTGTGCGCAATCACGCCCGGCGCCTTGATCACCGCGCCAATCTGCGCCACGCCGCCGGCCACGCGCGGCTCGCCGAGCACGCGCATCAGGACCTGCGGGCTCTCGACGCCGTTCTGGAAGGGGATCACGATGCCTCCGCCGGCAAGCAGTGGCGCGACCGCGCGGGCACCCGTCTCGACATCCCACAGCTTGACGCAGAACATCACTACGTCGACCGCCGCCAGGTCCCCGGGAGCGTCGGTGGCGGTGACCGGCATGGCTTGTACCGGACCGACCGCGCTCTCGACCGTCAGACCACGCTCGCGAAGCGCGGCCAGATGCGGGCCGCGAGCGACGAACGCCACGTCTTGCCCAGCCCGCGCCAGCTGCGCGCCGAAATAACCGCCGACCCCACCGGCCCCCATCACCGCAATACGCATCGCTGACCCTTCTACGCGGCCCAGCCGCGGCCGGCGAGCACGGGCAGGCCGAGCCCGTCGCAATGGAAGAAACGGTGCGCCTGCGCGAGGTCCGAGCAGGCGCGCGGCACCGGTGCAGCCATTCGCACCTAGTACCGGTAGTGCTCCGGCTTGTACGGGCCGTTCCTGGCCACGCCGATGTAGCGGGCCTGCTCGTCGGTGAGGTCAGTCAGCTGCGCACCGAGCTTCTTGAGCTGCAGCCGCGCCACCTTCTCGTCGAGGTGCTTCGGCAGCACGTAGACGCCGAGCGGATACCTTTCGGTCTGCGTGTACAGCTCGATCTGCGCGATGACCTGGTTGGCGAACGAGCTGGACATCACGTAGCTCGGATGCCCGGTGCCGCAACCGAGGTTCACCAAGCGGCCCTCGGCGAGCA
>JAHEDN010000231.1 GCA_024641225.1 Burkholderiales bacterium
TTTGGTTTCTGTTTCCATCGTTTTTTGCTCAGGCAGGACGGATGCGCCGTGCGCAACACATTCGCTCGTGTTGACTATGGACCGTCACGAAAAGAGAGCAGTCTAGGCCGAGGTTGGCTGACCGCCGCACTTCAGCCGACGACGCGAAAGCGAACGGCGGCTGAAGTGCATCGAATGAATGCCCCATGACCGTGTTGCCGCGATAGTCCTGCGAATGGCGGCTGGCGGGCGAGCGATCTGGACTGCCGCCCGGCAACAACGAGTCGTTCTGCGACCGTCACCCTGGCGACTTCTGACCCCTCAGCACTGCTTCAGCGCATTCTCGAGATCGGCGATCAGGTCTTCCTCATGCTCGAGGCCGATCGACATGCGCACCAGTCCTTCGCCGACGCCGACCTGCGCGCGCACCTCGGCAGCCACTCCCGAGTGCGTGGTCGAAGCCGGGTGGCAGATCAGCGATTCGGTGCCGCCGAGACTGACCGCCGACTTGAACAGGGTGAGTGCATTGATGAAGCGGAACGCCGTCTCGCGCCCGCCGTCGAGCACGAGGGAGAACGTCGATCCCGCGCCCGAGCACTGGCGACGGTAGACCTCCTGGTAGGCCGGGTCGGCGATCATCTGCGGGTGCAGCACCTGAACCCTGCGCACCGGGTTGTCGGCCAGCCAGTGCGCGACCCGGCTTGCCGTCGCTGCCGCCCGTCGCATGCGCAGGATCAGCGTTTCCATCGAGCGGGCGATCATCCACGACGAGTGCGGGTCGAGCTGCGAACCGAACGCGCTGCGCAGGAGGCGCAGTTTCTGGATCAGTTCCTTGCGCCCGGTCACTCCGCCGGCGACGAGGTCGCTGTGGCCACCGACATACTTGGTCAGCGAGTAGATCGACAGATCGATGCCGTCGCGGATCGGGTGCTGGAAGATCGGCCCCAGCATCGTGTTGTCGCAGGCGGAGACGGGGCGGTAGCCGTGCCGAGCGGCGAAGTCGTCGAGCACCGCACGCACGGCCGCGAAATCGATCAGCGCGTTGGTCGGATTGGCCGGCGTCTCGAGGTAGAACAGGCCTACCTTGCCGCGCGCCGCAGCGGTCTCGAGCGCCTCTGCGATATGGGCTTGCGAAATGCCGTCGCTGAACGGGCTGCCGCCGATGCCCCACTCGGGCAGGATCTTGCGGATCAGTGTTTCGGTGCCGCCGTACAGCGGCGTCGAATGGACGATCTGGTCGCCCGGCCGGAGGAAGGTCAGGAACACGGTGCCGATCGCCGCCATGCCACTGGACGTGACGATCGCGCCTTCCGCTCCATCGAGAAGCGCGAGCCGGTCCTCGACGATCTCGAGGTTCGGATGGTTGAAGCGGCTGTAGACGAGCCCGGCGCCGGTGTCCGGCGGCAGCGGCTTGCGGCCGGCGACGATGTCGAAGAACTCGGCACCGTCCTCGGCCGTTTTGAAGGCGAAGGTGGAGGTGAGAAAGACCGGCGGCTTGACCGCGCCCTCGGACAGAAACGGGTCGTACCCGTACGACATCATCTGCGTCTCGGGGTGCAGTTCCCGGTTGCGGATCGATTTCTTGTGATAGTTGGAATAGGTCATCACTGCCTCCGGTCGGGGATGCCGTCACGGGCCAATCGTGGGCCAACTGCGGTCGCGCTTCAAGTCGAGGGCAAGCGGCCGCGCGTTAGGTCAGACGGTCTGCTCATCGATGGTCCGGGCCAGGCCGGCGTCGCGGTGCGGGCAGCGCGCGAACGAAGCAGGGGCGACTGAAGGACGCCGCCATCGCCCTAAGCGCGCCGGGGAGCGCGAACGGCCGCCGGGAGGCATACTGCCGCTCGAACGAAGACCGTCTCTTCGTGAAGGGGCAGGGGCAATGATCGAGTTGATGGCCGATGGCTCGTGGCACGTGCGTCCGTTTCTCGCTGTCACTGCAGGGATCCTCGTCCTGTTCATCGGCAAGTGGCTCAACCAGCGCGTGGCGCTGCTGCGGGAGTACAACATTCCCGAGCCGGTGACCGGCGGCCTGCTGTTTTCGGTCGCGTTCGCGGTCCTCTATCTCGCCTCGGGAATCAAGCTCGCGTTCGAGCTGACCGCGCGCGACGTCCTGCTCGTCTACTTCTTCGTGACGATCGGTCTCAACGCGCAGTTCAGCGACCTGAAGAAGGGCGGCCGGCCGCTGCTGATCCTGCTCGCCGCGACGACCGCCTTCCTGCTGCTGCAGAACCTGGTCGGAGTCGGCGTCGCCGCCGCGTTCGGCTACAAGCCCGTGGCGGGACTGCTGGTCGGCAGCATTTCGCTACTCGGCGGACACGGAACGGCGATCGCGTGGGCGCCGGTCTTCGCGGAGCAGTTCGGAATGCCCCAGGCGCTCGAGGTCGGCGTGCTGGCCGCGACCGCGGGGCTGGTCCTGGCCTGCGTTGCCGGCGGACCGCTGGCGCGCTACCTGGTCCGCCGCCATGGACTGAAGGGTGCGCCCGCCGAGCAGCCGGAGGTCGGCGTGCACTATGGAGAGCAGCCGCGCACGGCCATCGACTACGGCAACTTCCTGGGCGCGATCCTCGCCATCCATGTCAGCGGCATCCTGGGCATCCTCGCAAATCAGGCGCTCGCGGCCGTGGGCGTCAAGATGCCGCTGTTCGTGACCTGCCTGTTCGCGGCGATCGTGCTGACCAACCTGGTGCCGCGCGTCGCGCCGAAGCTTGCCTGGCCGAGCGGCACGCCGGCGCTGTCGCTGATCGCGGAGGTCTCGCTGGGCGTCTTCCTCGCCATGTCGCTGATGAGCATGCAGCTGTGGGCGCTTGCCGCGCTGGCCGGGCCGCTCGTCCTGGCGTTGCTGATCCAGCTTGCGGCGGCGCTGTTCTTTGCCGTGCTGATCGTTTTTCCGCTTCTGCGGCGCAATTACGACGCCGCGGTCATCTCGTCCGGTTTCGTCGGTTTCGCGCTGGGAGCAACGCCGACCGCAATGGCCAACATGACGGCCGTGACTCAGCGCCACGGCGCTTCGCACGTCGCCTTCATCGTCGTGCCGCTGGTCGGCGCCTTCTTCATCGACCTGATCAACGCCGTGTGCGTGCGGCTGTTCCTGGCGTTCTTCTAGCCGGGCGGATGGACGACCGCCGTCCGCTCACATGCTGGCGTAGTTCGGCCCGCCGCCACCTTCGGGAACGACCCAGACGATGTTCTGCGTCGGGTCCTTGATGTCGCAGGTCTTGCAGTGCACGCAGTTCTGGAAGTTGATCTGCAGCTTCTGGCCGCCGTCGGCCTCGACGAACTCGTATACGCCGGCCGGGCAATAGCGTTGCTCCGGGCCGGCGTAGCGTGCGAGGTTGGTCACGACCGGCACCGATGCATCCTTGAGCGTCAGGTGCGCCGGCTGGTTTTCCTCGTGGTTGGTGTTCGACAGGAACACCGAGGAGAGCTTGTCGAACGTGAGCTTGCCGTCGGGCTTCGGGTAGTCGATCGGCTGCGACTGCGCGGCGGGCTGCAGCTTCTGGTGGTCGGCCTGAGTCCGGTGCAGCGTCCACGGCGCTCTTCCACGGAAGATCAGCTGGTCGATGCCCCACAGCACCGCGCCGGTCACCAGCCCCTTGTCGAGGTACGGCTTGAAGTTGCGCGCGCGATGCAGCTCGTCGTGCAGCCAGCTCTTTTCGAATGCCGCCGGGTAGGCGGCGAGTTCGTCGTGGCTGCGTCCCGCGGCCACGGCCTCGAACGCCGCCTCGGCGGCCAGCATGCCGCTCTTGATCGCCGCGTGCGAGCCCTTGATGCGCGGCGCGTTCAGGAAGCCGGCGTCGCAACCGACCAGCGCGCCGCCGGGGAAGGCGAGTTTCGGCAGCGACTGGATGCCGCTCGCGTTGATCGCCCGCGCACCGTAGGCGACGCGTTTGCCGCCTTCGAGGAAAGCGCGGATGGTCGGGTGCGTCTTGTAGCGCTGGAACTCCTGGAACGGCTCCAGGTAGGGGTTGGTGTAGCCGAGTCCGACGACAAGCCCGAGCGAGACCTGGTTGTCCTCGAAGTGGTACATGAAGCCGCCGCCATAGGTGGCGTTGTCGAGCGGCCATCCGGCGCTGTGCAGCACCAGCCCCGGCACGTGCTTCGCCGGGTCGAGTTCCCACACTTCCTTGATGCCGATGCCCCAGGTCTGCGGGTCGCGGCCGGAGTCGAGCGCGTACTTCGCGATCACCTGCTTGCCGAGGTGGCCGCGCGCGCCTTCCGCGAACAGAATGTACTTGCCGTGCAGTTCCACGCCGGGCTGGAAGTTGGCGGTCGGCTCGCCGTCCTTGCCGACGCCCATGTTGCCGGTGGCGACGCCGCGCACCGCACCGCGCTCGTCGTACAGCACTTCAGCCGCAGCAAAGCCGGGGAAGATCTCGACGCCCAGCGCCTCGGCCTGCTGGCCGAGCCAGCGCACGACGTTGGCCAGGCTGACGATGTAGTAGCCGTCGTTGATGAAGCAGTCGGGCAGCAGCCAGTGCGGATTGAAGATCGCGCCTTTCTCGGTGAGGAGATAGAAGCGGTCCTCGGTGACCTGCGTGTTGAGCGGCGCGCCGCGCTCCTTCCAGTCCGGGAACAGCTCGCCGATGGCGATCGGGTCCATCACGGCACCGGACAGGATGTGCGCGCCGACCTCGGAGCCCTTCTCGAGCACGCAGACGCCGACCTCGGTGCCTTTCTCTGCCGCCAGCTGCTTGATCCGGATCGCCGCGGCGAGGCCCGCCGGGCCGCCGCCGACGATCACGACGTCGTACTCCATTGATTCGCGTTCGATGGCCTGCATTGCTGCTCCAGTGCGAGGAACCCACGTGGATTGTCCGGGGTTTCGTTCGAGTGAGGATTCTATTTGGCGATATGCGATGATCGCTGCACTGCAAAAAGGGGCAGTCCGATGCGAACAAACCTCAAGGAAAAGGTCGCGCTCGTCACCGGCGCGAGCAGCGGCCTGGGCGAGCGATTCGCGCGCGTGCTGGCTGCGAACGGGGCGCTGGTGGTGCTGGCCGCGAGGCGGCTGGATCGGCTGAAGGAACTGCGCGCGCAGATCGAGTCGGCCGGCGGCGAGGCGCACGCGGTGGCGCTGGACGTCACCGACCAGGACGCCATCGCGGCGGCGATAGACGAGATCGGCTCGACTGTCGGCCCGATCGACATCCTCGTCAACAATTCCGGTGTCTCGGCGGCGCAGCGATTGACCGAAGTGGCGCCGACCGATTTCGACTACGTGTTCGACAC
>JAHEDN010000232.1 GCA_024641225.1 Burkholderiales bacterium
GCGCTCGGCTGAGCGCCGCCAGCCCGAGCAACGCGACGCCAATCATGTCGGTTGTGATGCCTGGCTTGATCAGCGCCATCGCCCCGGCGCCGAGCAGCAGGCGTTCGTGCCAGCGCGCCCGCCCGAAAAGATAGCCTTGCACCGCACCCGCCAGGGCCACGATGCCGACCAGGCCACTGCCGACGGCAACCGCGATATCGATGCCACTGCCCTTCGAGATCAGTGCAGGGTTGTAGATCCACATGAAGGGCAGGATGAAGCCCGCAAGCGACAATCTGAATGCAATCAGGCCGGTCGTCGAGGATCTGGCGCCGGCCAGGCCGGCGCCCGCATAGGCGGCAATCGCTACTGGCGGCGTGACGTTGGCCAGCACGCCAAAGTAGAAGACGAACATGTGGGCGGCAAGGACATCCACGCCCATGTCGATCATCGCCGGCACCACCAGCGTGGCGAGCACGACGTATACCGCCGAAGTCGGCAGTCCCATCCCGAGGATCAGCGAGACGAGCATGGTGAGGAACGCGAGCAGGATGAGGCTGCCTCCCGAGAAGTCGATCAGCAGCGACGACAGGCGGAGCGCCAGTCCGCTGATCATCATCACGCCGATGATGATGCCGGCGCAGGCGCAGGCAGCGGCAACTTCGAGCATCGACATCGCGCCTTGCCGCAAGCCATCGCCGATCTTGCGCAAACCCGGTCGTGTGGCAGCCCGCAGTGAACTGATCACCAGCACGGCGATGATGCTGATGAAGGCTGACTTGATCGGTGTGTACTGCACCCAGACCAGCAGGTAGATCAGCAGCGCCAGCGGCAGCACGAGATGCCAGCGTTCCTTGAATACGCCCCAGGCGCTAGGCAGTTCCGAGCGCGGCAGGCCGCGAATGCCAAGTTTGGCGACCTCGAAATCGACCATCGCCAGAATGGCGGTGAAATAGAGAATGGCGGGAATCGCGGCGGCAGCCATCACCGCGTTGTACGAGGTGCCGACGATTTCGACCATGATGAACGCGGCTGCACCCATCACCGGCGGCATGATCTGTCCGCCGGAGGAGGCCGCGGCCTCGACGGCGCCGGCGAACGCCGGTCGCAGGCCGGCGCGCTTCATGATCGGGATGGTGAACGTGCCGGTGGCTACGACGTTGGCCACCGCGCTGCCCGACACCGTTCCCATCATTGCGCTGCCGAAGATGGCGACTTTCGCCGGGCCGCCCCGCACCCAGCCGAGCGCGGCGTAGCTCCAGTCGATGAAGAAGCGGCCGACCCCCGAGACGTCGAGGAACGCCGCGAAGATCACGAAGATCGCGACGTAGGTCGCGGAGACCTGTAGCGGAGTGCCGCCGATGCCGGAATCGGTCAGGTACAGCGTCGCCGCGATACGCTCGATGTCGAAACCGCGATGCGCCAGTGGCCCGGGCATCCACGGCCCGACGAAGCCATAGATGAGGAAAAGAATGGCCAGTGTCGGCAGGGCCCATCCCACCATCCTGCGCGTGGCCTCCAGTACCAGCAGCGTGGCGATCACGCCTAGGATGACGCTGACGCGCGTCGGATCGCCTGCGCCGCGCAGGGCGATTTCCATGAAATTGACGACGGCAAACGCCGCGATGACTGCACCGGCAACAGCCAGCGACCCGTCGATGGCCCAGCGCAAGGCCGGACGGTTTCCTTCGAAAGCCGGTCGCGTGATGAAAATCAGGACCAGCGCGAAGCCGAGGTGGACGTAAACCTGCTGCAGCGCGGGCAGCGTGCCGTAATAGCTGGTCCAGAGATGGAAGGCCGAGAAGGCGGCCGCGATGGCAAAGACCACCGCGGCCAGCCCCTTCGACCCGTCCATGGCGAACTCCTTCGACGCGCCGCGCGCGCGTCAGGCCGCTAGAGGAGTCCCTTTTCCTTCAGGTACTTTTCGGCGCCGGGATGGAACGGAATGACGCCCTTGATGCCGTTGGTCGCCTGCTCCGTCGTCCACTCCTTGCCGAGGCTGTGCGCCTTGGTCAGTTCCGCGTTGTTCTCGAGCAGCGTCTTGACGATCGCGTAGGCGGTTTCATCCGGCAGCGACTTGTCTGCGATCAGGATCGTCGATACGGCAAAGCTGCCCGGGATGTCCTTGTCGTGCTCTTTGTAGGCGCCGCCGGAAATTTTCGCCCTGACCCAGTACGGGCGATCGGCGATGAGCTTGTCCAGCACCTTCGGGTCCGGCATCAGGAAGATGGCGTCCGCGCCTTGGGTGCTCGTGATATCGGTCATGTTCCCGGTGGGCACGGAGCTGATGTTGAGGACCGCGTCGACCTGGCCGTCGCGCAGTGCGCCGGCGCCTTGCGCGTGGCCAATGTACTCAGGCTTCCAGTCCTGGTTCATCTTCAGGCCGTGGGCTTCGATCACAAGCTGGCCGATTGAGTTTCCGATGGAACCCGCTGCACCGAGCGAAACCCGCTTGCCCTTCAGGTCCTGGATCGACTTGACGCCGCGATCCTTGAGTGTCACGAGTTGCCAGATGATGGCGTGCCCGCCCACCAGACCGCGGATGTTGTCGATCTTCGAATCGAACTTGCCCTCGCCGCGGAAGGCGGCGAAAGCCTGGTCCGCCGTCGAATAAGCCAGTTCAACCTTGTTGTTCTTCATCAGTTTCAGGTTGTCGACGGTCCCGCCGGTGGCTTCGACATTGATCTTGAGCTGCGGATATTTCTTGCCGATCAGCCCGGCCATCGCCCCGCCCAGCGGGTACCACGTGCCGCCCACCGACGAGGTTGCGAGCGCCAGGAACTGCTGCTTTGGCGCCGCCATCTGCGCCGCAGCCTGCGGCGCGTAAGCAAGCTGCGTCAAGGCAACAAGTCCCAACGTTGCGGCGACTGAGAGAAATTTCCTGCGCGACCCTGGCATTGCGTCCTCCTGTCTGCGAGTTTTTCGGGCTCCTGCCGCTTCACATTCTTCCCGTTTGAAGGCGGGATCGAAGCGAGGCGTAGAGGCTGACCGCGGAATCTGCGTTCCGCTTGCTTGAACGTCGGTGTGGCTGCGAAGCATTGATCCCGCTAGCCCGTTTGTCAAATCCGTAACTGTCCACTGTGTTCGGGTGCCGATGCAATACGCTGGGACAATAGGTCGTCGCCGCGTCTGCATCAGAAAAATGTGGCTGATGATTGCCTGTCGACGTCGCGCGGTCGGCCGCATTGTCACGGCGTGACGACATCGATATCGTCGCAACGTTTGCCCGGTGCGCTCCGCCGCTGACGTCGCTGCGCCCCGTGCACACCGGTACGCCAACACCGATCGGCTGACAGCTTCGTGGTCGCGCATGCCCAACTCCCGCAGGCCGGCGAGGTCTTCCTCGACCACGTCGGCTGGTTTGCGCCGGAAACGGAAGCGGAGGGGCGCGCGTTCAGGCGGTTGGGTTTCGTGCTGACGCCATACGTGCCGCATCGTGCCGCGACCGCCGACGGCGGTCTTGAACCATCCGGAACTGCCAACCGGTGCGCGATGCTGCAGCGTGGATATCTCGAGGTCCTGACGCCGGTTCAGGAAAGCGAGACGGCGCTGGCGAGGCAGCTTCGTGCCGGGCTGGCCCGCTACGAGGGCGTTCATCTCATCGCATTCAGCATCGCCAACGCGGAAGCGGAACGGTCGCGTCTGTCTGCCGCGGGGTTCGATCCGCAACCGGTGGTCAGGCTCCGTCGGCTGGTCGGCGTCGACGGCGGAGGCGAAGCGAGCGCGGAATTTTCTGTCGTGCGCACCGCCCTGGAAGTCATGCCGGAAGGCCGTATTCAGTTTCTCGTCCACGAGACGCCGCACCTTCTCTGGCAGCCGAGGTATCTCGCGCACGAGAATGCGATTGAAGCGCTGACCGGCGTTCTCGTTGTTGTCGCCGATGTTTCCGAGGCTGCCTCCCGCTACGCGCGCTTCACCGGTCGCCGTGCCGAGGACGTCGGAGAGGGCCGCTCGGTCATCTCCCTCGACCGCGGCCAGATCGCCTTCGCCCCTTGGGGTGTCGCAACGTTCGATCGCCGAACCGCTGCCGCGGCGCCGCCGTTCATCGCCGCGGTAGCGCTGCAGAGCAGCAATCTGGCCAGAACGCTTTCCTTCATGGAGTCTCGGCGGGCGCGGCTGATCAAAGTCGAAGCCAACTACCTGGTTGTCCACCCCGACGATGCCGCCGGCGCCGCCCTGGTGATCCATGCCGAAGGCGCCGGTGAGGCGCTCTATGCGCGCTGAGTGGGCGGTTTTCCGATCTACCCCCTGGGGTTTCGACGGGGGAAGTCTCCGGATTTGGACCCAAAGGCCGGGCGAATGCCAGCGCTCGGAAGGTCCGGACGGCGGTTTTCATCGCGTTTCTCTTGAAAAATCCGACTGTTGGAGTCTGAGCACCGCTCGTCGCTGAATTCTCGGCATGTGAAATCGCCTTGACCTAGTGCAAGTCGCCGACCATCGCTTCGGCTAGCTTTTGGGTGCAATCAACAGGAAGCCAGAGTCGGAGAGCCCCGGAAATGATTGCGCTTGCAGGTAAAAAGGCATTCTGGAAGAACAACGCCTTCTGGATCGTCGGGATGCCGACGATTCTGATTGGCTTCGTGTTCCTCATCGCGTTTATCGCGAAAGCTTTGGGCTAGCAGGCCCGAAGGCAAGCGGCAGACGGCGCGCCTTGCGCGGCGAGGCGCCGGCGCTGTTCGTCCGCGGGTACATCGCCGGGTGGGCGAACGGCGGGATAATCCGACCCACAGAAGGAGTGTCCTCATGCCCATCTACGAATATGGTTGCCTGGACTGCGGCCGCGAGTTCGAGAAGCTCGTGCGTTCGGATACGGTTCTGGAGTGTCCGGAGTGCCGGTCCAGGCAACTGGAGAGGCGGTTGTCCGTCTTCGCAACCGCCACGTCGTCGAGCGATGCGGCAGCGGCTGCGGCCGGCCCGTGCGGGAGTTGCGGCCACCCCGGCGGCCCCGGTAGCTGCGCCCTGCACTAGGTCCGACTGCGCGAGCGCCAGCCCAGGTGTCAGCGGCGAGCGCTCGGGCACACCTCACCACCAGTACCGGACGGAGTAGCGGACGAGGACTTCCGCACCCGAGGGCACGTCTACCGGGAAGCTGACGGTGCGTGCGTCGTCCTTGCGGAACTTGTGGCTGCGCGAGGTGATCTCCCAGTTGACCCAGCGGTAAAGCGTCTCCCTGACCTGCACTTCGACGGGCTCG
>JAHEDN010000009.1:0-1288 GCA_024641225.1 Burkholderiales bacterium
ACTTCCGCCGGCGTCCCCTCTGCGATGACCTTGCCGTAGTCGAGCACGGTGACGCGGTCGCACAGGCCCATGACCAGTTTCACGTCGTGCTCGATCAGCAGGATCGTCGTGCCGTCGCCGCGGATGTGCGACAGAAGTTCGCGCAGCGAAAGCTTCTCGGTGGCATTCATCCCCGCTGCCGGCTCGTCGAGCGCCAGCAGCTTCGGGTCGGTCGCCAGCGCGCGGGCGATCTCGAGCCGCCGCTGGTCGCCGTAGGCCAGCGTGCGCGCCTGGAAGTCGGCGTAACGGCGGATGCCGACGTAGTCGAGCAGTTCGATCGCGCGCGCGCGTATCGCCTTCTCCTCGGCACGCTGCCCCGGCGTGCGCAGCACCGCGCCGAGCGCGGTGGCCCTGGTCCGCACGTGCCGGCCGACCATCACGTTCTCCATCGCCGTCATTTCCGGAAATAGGCGGATGTTCTGGAAGGTTCGGGCGATGCCGGCCTCGGCGACCTTGTGAGGTTCGCTCGGCGAATACGGCCGGCCGCCGAGCTCGAAACTGCCGGAGTCAGGCGTGTACAGGCCGGTAATGACGTTGAAGAAGGTGGTCTTGCCGGCGCCGTTCGGTCCGATCAGGCCGTAAATCTGGCCGCGACCGATTGTCACGCCGACGTCGGCGAGCGCCTGCAGTCCGCCGAAGCGCTTGTTGACGCCAGCGGCGCGCAGTACCGGGGCTTCTCCGGACGCCTTGCTCGTCACGCGGCGGCCTTCGCGCGGTCGCGCGTGGTCGGATTGACACCGTGCTCGGGCGCTGGCCACAAGCCCTTGGGCCGATACAGCATGATCACCACCATCGCCAGGCCGTACAGCATCATGCGCAGCACCTCCGCGTCGATGAGCACGCGGCCGAAGAGCTGCTCCTGCACCGGCACCACCGTGTGGCGCAGCACCTCGGGAAACACGGACAGCAGGACTGCGCCGAGGATCACGCCGGGAATGTGGCCGAGCCCGCCGAGGACGACCATCGCCAGGACGATGATCGACTCCATCAGCGCGAATGACTCCGGCGAGACGAACCCCTGGAAGGCGGCGAACATGCTGCCCGCCACGCCCCCGAAAGTGGCGCCGAGCGCGAACGCCAGCAGCTTGACGTTGCGCACGTTGATTCCCATCGCCTTGGCGGCGGTCTCGTCCTCGCGGATCGCCATCCAGGCGCGGCCGAGACGCGAGTCCTGCAGGCGGATGCAGATGACGACGGTGATCACGGTCAGCAGCAGGAACAGGTAGTAGTAGAGGTATACGGACGGCAG
>JAHEDN010000009.1:1298-19221 GCA_024641225.1 Burkholderiales bacterium
GCCATCGGATCGATCAGCGTGATGCCCTGCGGCCCGTTGGTGAGGTTCAGGGGCGCGTTCAGGTTGTTGAGGAAGATGCGGATGATCTCGCCGAAGCCGAGGGTGACGATCGCCAGGTAGTCGCCGCGCAGCTTCAGCACCGGATAGCCGAGGATCACGCCGAAGAATGCGGCCACCGCAGCTCCGAGCGGGACGACCATCCAGACCGAGGTATGAAAGCCGTCCGGAAACATTGCTGCCAGCGCCGGGAAATTGCTGGTCAGATGCGGCGAGGCGAGCAGCGCATACATGTACGCGCCGACCGCGTAGAAGGCGATGTAGCCGAGATCGAGCAGGCCGGCGAAGCCGACCACGATGTTCAGCCCGAGCGCCAGCATCACGTAGAGCGCCGCGAAAGCCAGCGCGCGCACCCAGGCATTGCCCATGGTGCCGACCATGAACGGAAGCAGCACCAGCACCGCGGCCACGACGAACGTGGCGGCGATTGCCGCGCCCGGCTTGTCGCGCAGGGAGGGGAAGAGCAGGGTCACCGAGGGGCCCTCACGCGCGGTCGGCGACACGCTCGCCGAGCAGCCCGCTCGGGCGCAGGATCAGCACCGTGCACAGCACGATGAAGGCGAACACGTCCTGGTAGTGCGAGCCAAGGATGCCGCCGGTCAGCTGGCCGATGTAGCCGGCGCCGAGCGCCTCGATCAGCCCGAGCAGCAGACCGCCGAGCATCGCTCCCGGAATGTTGCCGATGCCGCCCAGCACCGCGGCGGTGAAGGCTTTCAGCCCCGGCAGGAAGCCCATGTAGAAGTGCGCCACCGAGTACGTGGCGGCCAGCATCACGCCGGCCACCGCCGCCAGCGATGCGCCGATGGCGAAAGTAAGCATGATCACGAAGTTCGGATCGACACCCATCAATCCGGCCACACGCGGGTTCTCGGCAGTGGCGCGCATGGCACGGCCGAGCTTGGTGGTGTTCACGAGCACCATCAGGCCGGCCATGATCAGCGCCGACAGGCCGATCACCAGGATCTTGGTCATGGTCACCGTGGCGCCGAAGACGTGGATCGGCTCCGGGGGCAGCAGGGTCGGGAAGGTCATGTAATTGCGGCCCCAGATCAGCATTGCCACCGTCTGCAGCACGATCGACACGCCGATCGCGGTAATCAGCGGCGCCAGCCGCGGCGCGCCGCGCAGCGGCCGGTAGGCAATACGCTCGATGATCAGGCTCGTCGCCACGCAGGTCGGGATCGCGACCACCATGCCCGCGACGAGCAGCAGCCAGCCGGGCAGGTCGGGAAAGGCCGCCTGCAGAAGCAGGATGCTGGTCAGCGCGGTGAGCGCACCGATCATCAGCACGTCGCCGTGGGCGAAGTTGATCAGGTTCAGGATGCCGTAGACCATCGTGTAGCCGAGCGCGATCAGCGCATACAGGCTGCCGAGCACGAGGCCGTTGATGATCTGCTGGAAGAACGTGTCCATCGAGGCGGTTCCGGTCGCGGTGACGCCAGCCGGCAGGCGGCTCACGCAGGGCGCGATGCTAGCAGGCCAGCCGCGCCCGGCCGGGGGTGGGCGAAGCGGAGATCGCCGATGGGCAAGCTGCCAGCGCGATCAGCCCGCCGACCGGTACTAGGCCGACTCGAGCGTCATCAGGCTCGCGTTGCCGCCAGCCGCCGCCGTGTTGACGGTGAGCGTTTGTTCGACGACGAGCGCCTCGAGCGGATACTCGCCGCGGTCGTCCAGCGGAGTGACCACGCGCACCCGCGGCCCGTCCCGCGCCGCGAGCAGGCGTCTCAATGCCGCCGCCTGCGCAGGCGTGCACAGCGCGACATCGGCAGCAGCGCGTCCCGCGTCCGGCGCGATCGTCGCCCGCTGCCTGACTTCGGGCGGCAGCCGTGCGAGCGTGGCGTCGGCACCGGGGGCGCAAAGCACGACGCGGTTGCCGGTGGCCAGCGCGGCCGCAAGCTGAAGCAGCAGTTCCTGCTCGCTGCCGGCAACGCACAGCACGCGTCCGCGGGCCGTGAAACGCAGGCGATTCGACTCTCCGGTCGGTCCGGGTAGATCGACTTCGCAGGTCAACGGCGTGGTCTGTCCCAGCGCCGCGCAGTGGCCGGCCAGCTCGCCGTTGCCGGTGGCGCCGGCCCACGCCTGCAGGGCGCGCAACGCCGGCGGGATTGCGATACTGCCTTTGGCGGCCAAGGCGGGCGTGCCCGCGAAGCGGCGCAGCCGCGGCAGCATCAGCGGTCCGCCGGCCTTCGGGCCGGTGCCGGAAAGTCCGAGGCCGCCGAAGGGCTGCACCCCGACCACGGCGCCGATCATGTTGCGGTTGACGTAGAGATTGCCAGCGCGGACGCGCGCGGTGACGAAGTCGATCGTCTCGTCGATGCGGCTGTGCACGCCGAATGTCAGCCCGTATCCGGTCGCGTTGATGGCCTCGATCAGCGCGCCCAGTTGGCTACGGCGAAAGCGCAGCACATGCAGCACCGGGCCGAACACTTCGTGGTCGAGTTCACCCAGCGAGTCGATCTCGATCACCGTCGGCGCGACGAAGGTGCCGGGTGAGGCGGCGGCGGTCAGCGGCAGACGCTCGCCACGGTGGTTGGCCAGCATGCGCGCGACGTGCGACTCGAGCAGTGCGCGTGCGCCGGCATCGATGACCGGGCCGATATCCGTCGCCAGCCGCGCCGGATCGCCGACCGTCAGCTCGCGCATCGCACCATGCAGAATCGAGAGCAGCCGGTCGGCGATTTCTTCCTGCAGGCACAGCACACGCAGCGCCGAGCAGCGCTGCCCGGCACTGTCGAAGCCCGATGTCAGCACGTCGGCAGCCACCTGCTCGGGCAGGGCGCTCGAGTCGACCACCATCGCGTTGAGGCCGCCCGTCTCGGCCACCAGCACGATCTCCTCGTCGACGCTGCGCGCAGCCAGCTGGCGGTCGATCAGCGCAGCCACTTCGGTGGAACCGGTGAAGAGCACGCCGCGCACGCGCGCGTCGGCGACGAGCAGCGCGCCGATGCCGCCGTCGCCCGGCAGCAGCTGAAGCGCCTCGCGCGGCACGCCGGCCTCGTGCATCAGCCGCACCGCATGCGCCGCGATCAGCGGCGTCTGTTCGGCAGGCTTGGCCACCACCACGTTGCCGGAAGCCAGCGCTGCCGTGACCTGACCGATGAAAATGGCGAGCGGAAAATTCCACGGGCTGATGCACGCGACCACGCCGAGCGGGCGACCGTTCGCATCGAACCCAGGCGCACGCAGCTGGCTGGCGTAGTAGCGGCAGAAGTCGGTCGCCTCGCGCACTTCGCCGATGGCATTGGCCAGGGTCTTGCCGGCCTCGTGCACGGCCAGCCACATCAGCTCGTCGCGATGCGCCTCGAGCAGGTCGGCAACGCGGTCCAGCAACTGCGCGCGGTCGTCGGCAGCGGTTTGCGACCAGTGCGTCGTGTGCCACTGCGCCGCGGCGAGCGCAGCTTCCAGGTCGGCGCGGCTCGTGTCCTGGACGTGGCCGATCACCTCGACAAGCCGAGCCGGATTGCAGATTGCCCGAATCTCGCCGCTGCCCGCGCTGCGGTCGGCCAGCACCGGAGCGGCACGCCAATCCTGGCGCCGCGCCTGGGCGAATGCGGCTTCGAGGGCAAGCAGCGTGGCCTCGGCGTTGAGGTCGAGCCCGGCCGAGTTGCTTCGCTCGGGCGCGAACAGGTCAGCGGGCAGCGGAATGCGCGGGTGCGGCGAACCGCCATCCCCAGCCGCCTGCTGCACCGGGTCACGCAGCAACTCGTCGATTTCGATCGCAGGATCGAGAATCTGGTTGACGAACGAGGAGTTCGAGCCATTCTCGAGCAGCCGGCGCACCAGGTACGCCAGCAATGTCTCGTGGCTGCCGACCGGCGCATAGATGCGGCAGGCGACATCGAGCTTGTCGGACCCCAGGACCTGGTCGTACAGCGGCTCGCCCATGCCGTGCAGGCATTGGAATTCGTAGTGAGTGACGCCCCCCGCGCGGGCCATCTCGCGCACGGTGGCCAGCGTCAGCGCGTTGTGGGTGGCGAACTGGGGATAGATGGCGTCGGCCGCTGCCAGCAGACGGCGCGCGCAGGTCAGGTAGCAGACGTCGCTGTGCACCTTGCGCGTGAATACCGGATATCCGGCCTGTCCTTCGACCTGCGCGCGCTTGATCTCGCTGTCCCAGTAGGCACCCTTGACCAGCCGCACGCTGATGCGACGCTGGCAGCGCCGCGCCAGGTCGATCACCCAGTCGACCACCAGTGGCGCGCGCTTCTGGTACGACTGCACGACTACGCCGAGGCCGTCCCATTCGGCCAGCGCGACGTCTTCGGCCAGCCTTTCGGTCAGTTCCAGCGACAGGTCGAGTCTTTCGCTTTCCTCGGCGTCGATGGCCAGCCCCATGTCCTGGTCTCGGGCCTGCAGGCACAGCTCGCGCAGGCGCGGCAGCAGTTCCGCCAGCACACGGTCGCGCTGAGCGCGGCAATAGCGCGGGTGCAGTGCCGAGAGTTTGACCGAGATGCCCGGCCCGGCTTCGGCACCCAGGCCGCCGCCCGTGGCGCCGATGGCTGCGATGGCCGAGGTATACGCAGAAAAATAGGCGTCGGCATCGGCGGCGGTCAGCGCTGCCTCGCCGAGCATGTCGAACGTGTAGCGGTAGCCCAGCCTGCGCCGATCGCCGGCGTTGGCCAGCGCCTCTTCGATCGTCTGTCCGGTGACGAACTGCTGGCCGAGCAGGCGCATGGCCAGATCGATGCCCTTGCGTATCAGCGGCTCGCCGCCGCGCGCGATGAGCTGCGTCAGGCTGCCGCCGAGGCCTTCGTCGCTGTGCGTGGCCACCAGGCGGCCCGTGATCATCAGCCCCCAGGCGGCCGCGTTGACGAACAGGGACTGGCTGCGGCCGAGGTGGGCGCGCCAGTCGCCGCGGCTGATCTTGTCGCGGATCAGCGCATCGGCGGTTGCGCTGTCCGGAATACGCAGCAGCGCCTCGGCCAGGCACATCAGCGCCACGCCTTCGCTACTCGACAGCGAGAACTCGTGCATCAGCGCGTCGACGCCGCCCGCGCGGCTGCGCCGCGCGCGCAGGTTTTCGACCAGAGTCCGGGCCACGGCACGCGCGCCCTGCAGCTGCTCCGGCGGCAAATGCGCCTCTGCGAGGAGTCCTTGAACGACATCGGACTCGGCAGCACGGGTGCAGGCCGCGATCGCGCGGCGCAAAGGGTCGACGCTCATGGTCAACTCGCTTTTCGATGGCAGGGCGGTACGAATCCACTTTGCCGGCCGCCGATTCTAGGCATCCCGTCGCGCCGCAGCGTTCGGCGCCAGGAAAAAAAACGGCACCCGAAGGTGCCGTTTCCTGAATACACGGTGTTCGCTCAGCGCGAGGTCGAGATGTACTCGAGCTTGCCGCCCTTGACGACGAACATCGAGATCGCGCCATCCTTGATGTCGCCCTTCTCGTCGAAAGTGATCTGGCCGGTCACGCCCGGGAGGTTGGTCTTGGCCACTTCCTCGACGATCTTGGGCTTGTCCGGTCCGCCGGCGCGCTTGATTGCCTCAACGATGACGTACACGGCGTCATAGCTGTACGGCGAATAGATCTGCACGTCCTGGTTGAACTTGGCCTTGTACTTGGTCTTGAATTCCTCGCCCTTGGCCAGCTTTTCCACCGCCTCGCCGGCCATCGAGCAGAACATGCCCTCGCCGGCATCGCCGGCCAGCTTGATGAACTCCGGCGAGCACACGCCGTCGCCGGTCAGGAACTGCGACTTGATGCCGAGTTGCTTCATCTGCTTGGCCATCGGGCCCGCGGTTGCGTCCATGCCGCCGTACATCACCACTTCAGGCTTGGCGGCGCGGATCTTGGTCAGGATGGCGTTGAAGTCCGTGGCCTTGTCGGTCGTGAACTCGCGCGCGACGACCTTCAGGCCCTTTTCTTTCGCCACGCGCTCGACCACGTCGGCCAGGCCCTGGCCGTAGGCGGTGCGGTCGTCGATGATGGCAATCGTCTTGGCCTTCAACTCACCCGAGGCGTAGTTGGCGAGCACGGCGCCCTGCTGGTTGTCGTTGGCGACGACGCGGAAGGCGGTCTTGAAACCCTGCTCGGTGTACTTCGGGTTGGTCGCTGACGGCGAGATCTGCGCGATGGTGGCATCGGAGTAGATCTTCGAGGCCGGGATCGTGGTGCCCGAGTTCAGGTGGCCGACCACCGCAACCACGCCGGCATCGACGAGCTTCTGCGCGGCCAGCGTGCCTTCCTTCGGATCGGCCTTGTCATCCTCGGCAACCAGTTCCAGGTTGTAGGTCTTGTCCCCGACCTTCAGGCCACCGGCGGCATTGATCTCATCGACGGCCAGCTTCGCGCCGTTTTCATTGTCTTTGCCGAGGTGAGCGATCCCGCCCGTCAGAGGTGCCACGTGGCCGATCTTGATGACGGCCGGCGGCGCGGCCACTGGTGCGGGTGCCTTGGCAGGCGCGGCCTGCACCGGTTCCTCTTTCTTGCCGCAGGCGGTGAGGGCGACCGCGGCGGCAATCGCCAGCGGGGCCAGTTTCAGCATGTACTTCATTCAGTATTCTCCTGACAGGAATCCGGTTCGGTGGTTGGGCCTGGCTGCGAACGGCACGCATGCCCGTCGGGCCCCTTTTTGAAGCGCGCAATTCTACCCACATCGCGTGCCGCAGCAAGCCGCGCCTTGCGCTTCACTGCGGGGTGCCGAAGACAGCCACCCATCACGCGTAAGCGGCATCCGCCGCCGGCACAAAGCAAGGGAGCGCATGCGCGCCCCCGATTTGCATGGCAACCGAAACCCCGATCGAAGGCGATCGGGGGGACGTCGTACTACTTGACCGTCAGGACCCACTTGGCCAGCGTCTGTGCTTCCGCTTCGCTGACCTGCGGGTTGGCAGGCATCGGCACCTGGCCCCAGACGCCGGTACCGCCTTCGCGGATCTTCTTGGCCAGCTTGTTGACTGCGTCTTTGTCGCTCGCGTACTTGGCGGCGACGTCCTTGTAGGCGGGACCGACCAGCTTCTTGTCCGCCGCGTGGCACGCCAGGCAGTTCTTCGCTTTGGCGAGGTCGGCGCTGGCATGGGCCGCACCACTGGCCAGCGAAAGGGTGGCGAGAACACTCACAGCAAGGATTTTCATCGGTCACTCCGCAGGAGTTGAAAAGAAGGGCAGGAAAAATCGGCCTGAGAGTGTAACGGCAACTGACAGCCGGCCGTTGACCCCTCTTGGGCGACGCCGGCGCGGCGACTATAGTCAATCGAACATTCCCTCGCGGAACCGCTCATGTGGCTTGTGTACGTTGGCCTTGTGCTGTTGGTGTCCAAGCTGCTGGACGTAGGTCCGTTGGCGGACCTTGCCTGGTGGTGGGTGTTGCTGCCGTTCATCGCGGCCGGGATCTGGTGGGAAATCTTTGAGCGCCGCCTTGGCCTCGACAGGAAGAAGGCCTTCGACGAACTCGAGCAGGCCAAGAAGGATCGCATCGCGCGTGCGCTCGAGCGGGACAAGGTCAATCGCATCCGCCGCTGAAGCGGCACTCCGCCGACGGCCTGTCCGCGGCGCCGCTCACTCCAAGTCGAACAGGTTCTCGTCGGTGATGGCGCCGCGGCTGGCGGTCGAGGCCAGGGCGGCGAATTTGGCCAGCGTTCCGCGCGTGTAGCGCGGCGCAGGCGCCTTCCAGGCCGTGCGCCGGCGCGCGAGTTCGGCGTCGTCGACGTTCACCTGCAGCAGCAACTTGTGGGCGTCGATCGTGATCGAGTCGCCTTCCTCAACCAGCGCCAGGTTGCCGCCGACGTAGGCTTCCGGCGCCACGTGGCCGACGACCATGCCCCACGTGCCGCCCGAAAAGCGGCCGTCGGTGATCAGGCCGACGCTTTCGCCGAGACCTTTGCCGATGATCGCCGAGGTCGGGCTGAGCATTTCGCGCATGCCGGGGCCGCCTTTCGGGCCTTCGTAGCGGATCACGACGACATCTCCCGCCTTGATCCGGTCGGCAAGGATTGCCTCCATCGCGGCGTCTTCGGAGTCGAAGACACGGGCCGGGCCGGTCATTGCAGGATTCTTGAGCCCGGTGATCTTGGCCACGCAGCCTTCCTGAGCGAGATTTCCTTTCAGGATCGCCAGGTGGCCGTGCGCGTACAGCGGTTTGGAGAACGGCCGGATCACGTCCTGATCGGCACGTGGCTCGGCCGGCACGTCGGCCAGCTCGTCGGCGATTGTCTTGCCGGTGATCGTCATGCAGTCGCCGTGCAGCAGGCCGTTGGCGAGCAGCATCTTCAGGACCTGGGGGATGCCGCCGGCCTCGTGCAGGTCGGTCGCGACGTACCGGCCGGAAGGCTTCAGGTCGCACAGCACCGGCACCTTGCGGCGGATGCGTTCGAAGTCGTCGAGAGTCCATTCGATTCCGCCGGAATGCGCGATCGCCAGGTAGTGCAGCACCGCGTTAGTGGAGCCGCCGACCGCCATGATCAGGCTCACGGCGTTCTCGATCGACTTGCGGGTGATGATCTGCGATGGTCGCAGGTCATTTTTCACCGCTTCGATCAGCACGCGCGCGGCCTCTGCGGTCGAGTCGACCTTCTCCTGGTCCGGGTTGGCCTGCGTCGAGGAGTACAGAAGGCTCATGCCGAGCGCCTCGAACGACGAACTCATCGTGTTCGCGGTGTACATGCCGCCGCAGGAGCCGGAGCCGGGAATGCAGCGCCGCTCGATTTCCTTGAAGTCGGTTTCGTCGAGCCGGCCGGCGGTGAATTCGCCGACGGCCTCGAACGCGGACACGATGGTCAGGTCCTTGCCCTTGTAGTGGCCGGGCTTGACCGTGCCGCCGTAGACGTAGATCGCCGGCACGTCGCAACGGGCGATCGCCATCATGCCGCCGGGCATGTTCTTGTCGCAGCCGCCGATGACGATCACGCCGTCCATCCATTGGCCGTTGACGCAGGTCTCGATGCAGTCGGCAATCACCTCGCGCGAGACCAGCGAGTACTTCATGCCTTCGGTGCCCATGCCGATGCCGTCCGAAATGGTCGGCGTGCCGAAGACCTGCGCATTGGACTTGCAACGGCCGATCTCGTCGATTGCCGCATCGGCCAGCCGCTGCAGGCCGGAATTGCACGGTGTGATCGTGGAATGGCCGTTGGCGACGCCGATCATCGGCTTGTTGAAATCTTCGTCCTTGTAGCCCATCGCGTAGTACATCGCGCGGTTGGCCGAGCGGGCGACGCCCTGGGTCACGTTACGGGAGCGGCGGTTGTAGGGCATGGGTTTCGTTGGAACCTGGAGTGTGAAATGTGACCGGCCATCGGTGACCGGCGAGGTGATTACCTACAATCGCGTAATTCTAGTCCGCAGGCCTGCAATGCTCGTTCATCCGCAGTTCGATCCGGTCGCTTTCTCGCTCGGCCCGGTGGCGGTTCGGTGGTACGGACTGATGTACCTGGTGGGCTTCATGCTCTTCTGGTGGCTCGGGCGCCTGCGCGCACGCGATCCGTGGCGCGGCTTCAGCCGGCAGGACGTCGAGGACCTGCTGTTCTTCGGCGTGCTGGGCGTGATCATTGGCGGCCGTCTCGGCTACGTGCTCTTCTACAAGCCGGGCTACTACCTCGAACATCCGCTCGAGGCCTTGATGGTCTGGAAGGGCGGGATGGCCTCGCACGGCGGGATCATCGGCGTCATCGCCGTCATGTGGCTGTTCGCGCGCGCGCGCGACAAGTCGTTCCTTCAGGTGGCCGATTTCGTCGTGCCGCTGGTACCGCTTGGACTTGCAGCCGGCAGGCTCGGCAACTTCATCAATGGCGAACTGTGGGGTCGTGCCGCCGATCCCGATGTCTGGCCGTGGGCGATGGTCTTTCCCCAGGCCGCGGACGGTCTGGCGCGGCATCCTTCGCAGCTGTATCAGCTCGCGCTCGAAGGCGTGCTGCTGTTCGTGATTCTGTGGCTGTACTCGAAGAAGCCGCGCCCGGCCGGCTGCGTCGGCTCGATGTTCCTGATCGGCTACGGCCTGCTGCGGTTCATCGCCGAGTTCGGGCGCGAGCCCGATGCGTTCCTCGGCCTGTTGGCGCTCAGGCTGTCGATGGGGCAATGGCTGTCGGTGCCGATGATCATCGCGGGAACCGGGCTTTTCGTTTACTTTCTCTCGGTGCGGCCGGCGGGCGCGACTCCTGCGCCATCGGCCCGGCACCCACAACGACAGAAGAAAACGACGGAGACCCGATGACACCCCATCTTGAAACAGCGCTCCGCGGCTTGCCGCGAAACCGGCATGGCCGTGCTTGATCGGGGGTAGCCACCATGGCAGGAACGATCCATTTCGTTGCACATGAAGGCGTGGCCACGGTCACGCTGGAGTCGCCGGGCAAGCTGAATGCGGTCAGCGTGGCGATGTGGCACGAGCTGCGGCGCGTGTTCGAGGCACTGGCCGGGGAAGAGCAGGTCCGCTGCATCGTCTTGCGTGGTGCCGGCGGCAACTTTGCAGCGGGCGCGGACCTGGACGAGTTCGGCGATGTCCATTACGACGTGGCGAGCGGACGCCGCTTCCACCTGGAGACGGTGGTGCCGTCACTGGCGGCGGTCCGCGACGCGCCGCAGCCGGTGCTGGCGGCAATAGAAGGCGTCTGTGCTGGCGGGGGCCTGCAGATCGCCCTGGCCTGTGACGTCCGCATTGCGGCTGACAGCTCGCGCTTCGGCGTGCCGGTCGGTCTCCTTGGCTTCCCGGTCGTGCTGCCGGAACTGAGGCTGCTGCTCGAGCGACTCGGGCAGACGGTCACCGCCGAGCTGCTGCTGACGGGAAGGCTGCTCGACGCCCATGAGGCGCAGCAGAAGGGCCTGGTGTCGCGCACGGTGCCGGCAGCCGAACTGGAGCTGCGCGTGATCGAAGCGGTGCATGCGATTGCCTCAGGCTCTCCGCTTGCCGCGCGCAGGAACAAGGCGCAGATTCGCCTTCTCGTCGAGCGCGGCATGCAGTACACGGCCCACCATCTGGACGCGAGCCTCGAGTTTCTCGAGTCCGCGGACTATCGCGAGGGCATCGCCGCGTTCATCGCCAAACGCCACCCGAAGTTCACCGGCAAATGAAGAACCAGAACCTGTACGCGCTGATCGAAAGCCGGATGCCGCGCGATCTTGCGGCAGTCTGCCTCGAGACCCCGGACGGACTCGTCTACTCCTACCGCGACCTTCATTTCGGCTCGGCGCGGATCGCCGGCTGGCTGACCAGCCTGGGTCTGTCCGCCGATGCCGACGGCGCGCCACCGCGCATTGTCGTGCAGGTCGAGAAGTCGCCCGAGGCGGTGATGCTGTACCTGGCGGCCCTGCGCGCGGGTTTTGCCTGCGTGCCGTTGAACACGGCCTACCAGGCGGCGGAGATCGAGTACTTCCTGAACGACGTCAGACCGGGTGTGTTCGTCTGCACGCCGCAACGGCAGGCAGCGCTCGCGCCGCTGGCGCAGCGTGCCGGCTGCGCGCGGGTCATGACGCTCGGCGAGCATCGCGATGGCAGCCTGCTCGATGCGGCGGCGCCGTTTCCCGACCGCTTTGCCACCGTCGCACGAGCGGATTCCGATCTGGCGGCAATCCTTTACACGTCGGGTACCACCGGGCGCAGCAAGGGAGCGATGTTGTCGCACGGCAACCTGTCTTCGAACGCACGGGTGCTGGACGAGTTCTGGGGCTTCCGCGAGGAGCGCGAAGCCGGCGGGCACGACGTGCTGCTGCACGCGTTGCCGATCTTTCACGTGCACGGCCTGTTCGTGGCGCTGCATGCGGCGCTGCTTGCCGGCGCGTCGATGATCTTCCTGCCGAGGTTCGATCCGCGCCAGGTCATCGCCGCGCTGCCGCGCGCGACCGTTTTCATGGGCGTGCCGACCTACTACACGCGCCTGCTCGCCGAAGAGGGCCTCGACCGCCACGCCTGCCGGCACATGCGACTGTTCATCTCGGGCTCGGCGCCGTTGCTGACGGAGACTTTCGAGGCGTTCCGTCGCCGCGCCGGGCACACGATCCTCGAGCGCTATGGCATGTCGGAAACGGTCATGCTGGTGTCCAATCCGTACTTCGCCACGGCGCGTGAACGGATTGCCGGCACGGTCGGCGTGCCGCTGCCAGGCGTCGGCCTGCGAATCGTCCGCGAGGACGGCAGCCGTTGCGCGACGGGCGAGATCGGTAGGGTCGAGGTGCGCGGGCCCAACGTCTTTTCCGGCTACTGGCGAATGCCGGAAAAGACGGCCGAGGAGTTCACTGCCGATGGCTGGTTTCGCACCGGCGACGTCGGCTGCTTCGGTGGACAGGGACGTCCCGACGGCTACCTGTCGCTGGTCGGCCGCTCGAAGGATCTGATCATCTCCGGCGGCTTCAACGTGTACCCGAAGGAGATCGAGGGCTACATCGACGCGCTGCCCGGCGTGGCAGAGTCGGCGGTGATCGGCCTGCCGCACCCGGATTTCGGCGAGGCCGTGGCCGCTGTGGTTGTCGGTGCTCGCGACGCCGCCCCCGACCCGCACGCCATCGTCGAGAAGCTGCGCGGGCAGATCGCCAACTTCAAGGTGCCCAAGCGTGTCTGGGTGGTGGACGAACTGCCGCGCAACGCGATGGGCAAGGTGCAGAAGAACCTGCTGCGCGAGCACTACGCCAAGACGTTCCTTTCAGCGTGAACTGCGCCCGCAGGTCGGCGACGGAAACTTCCGCCATGAAGGTCGCGCGAGTCGACGCGCCGATGGGTGGCAGGCTGCGAGACCGGCCTACCACCTCGCCGGCGGCTTGCGATTGATGGTGATCTGGCGATCGACGACGGTGATGTAGCCGCCGATCGTGAGGTCCTTGAAGATCCGGCTGACCATGTCGCGCGAGGCGCCCACGCGGTCTGCGATGTCCTGCTGCGTCAGCCGCTCAAGAACCAACAGCTTGCCGTCAGGCTGTTCGACGGCGAGCGACAGCAGCAGGCGCGCCACGCGGCCGTAGACGTCCATCAGTGCCAGATCGCGCACCTTCTCCGTGGCGACGCGCGCCCGCCCGATCAGCGTGCAGATCAGGTTCATCGCCACTTCGGGGCTGGCCGTAATTACCTCACGCAGCGCGTCGTGGGTGAGCACCGAGCAGACCGTCGGTTCCATCGTCATTACCGAGGCGGCGCGCGGGCGGCCATCGAGGGCCATCTCGCCGACGTAGTCGCCGGGCCCGTGAATGTCGAGCACCATCTCGCGCCCGTCCGCGTCGGCGACAAACACCTTGACACGGCCGGACAGGATCACGAACAGCGAGTCGCTCCGGTCGCCCTCGTTGATGAACACCGTGTTGCGGGCCATGCTGCGGACCTGGCCCCGGCGCGCCAGTTCGCGAGCGGCCGGGTCGGCGATCGCCTCGATCAGCGCGTCGAATGACATGGCGAGGGCTCCTGGCGGACACGAAGCCGGCAGATTATCTCCGCCTGCCGCGCGCCACAACTGCCGCTTCGCCCGGCTCAGCCTCGCGAAGCCTTGTAAAGCATGTAGCCGGCGAGCAGGTACAGCAGCAGCGCGAAGACGCGCTTCAGCCGGCGCGTGTCCAGCGCGTGCGCCACGCGTGCGCCGAGAGGGGCGGTCAGCACACTGGCCGCGGCCAGCGCGAGCAGGGCCGGGACATGGATGTAGCCGACCGCGCCCGGCGTGATGCCGGTCAGGTGCCAGCCCGAGATCACGTAGCCGAGCGTGCCGGCAGCCGCGATCGGGAAGCCGAGCGCCGCCGAGGTGGCTACTGCGTTGTGGATGCGGATGTTGCACCAGGTCATGAACGGGACGGACAGGAAGCCGCCGCCGGCGCCGACAATTGCCGAGGCGATGCCGATCGCGCTGCCGGCGCCGAACATGCCGGCGGTGCCTGGCAGCTGCCGGGTCGGCTTCGGCTTGCGGTCGAGCAGCATCTGCGTGGCCGAGAAACCGACGAACACGGCGAATACCAGCGCCAGCCACTGGGTCGGCAGCGCGCTGGCGATCCTGGCGCCGATCAGCGATCCGACCAGAATGCCCGGCGCCAACCTCGCGGCCACGGGCCACAGCACGGCCCCGCGCTTGTGATGCGCGCGCACCGACGAGATGGACGTGAACATGATCGTCGCCAGCGAAGTGGCGACCGCCATGTGCACGATGTGCTGCGGCGGAAACTTCTGCGCCGTGAATAGCAGCGTCATGAACGGCACGGTCAGCATGCCGCCGCCGATGCCGAGCAGGCCAGCAGCGAATCCGATTGCCGTTCCGAGCAACAGCAGCAGCGCAAGCAGCGTCAGGTCCATCAAACTGCCTTTCTATTCTTGGATGCCGATTCGGCGAGCACGATGGTGATGAATTTCCACTGGGCCGCCGTAACCGGCGTGATCGACAGGCGGTTGCCTCGGCGCAGGATAGCCAGGTCGGCGAGCTCCGGCCGCGCGCGCAGCGTCGCCAAGGGGATCAGCCGGAGCCGCCGCACCGCCTGCACGTCGACGTTGAACCAGCGCGGCCGCTCTGCGCTGGCGGCCGCGTCGAAGTATTCGCTGGTCCGGTCGAACTGCGTTATATCTGGGTAGGCGCGGCTGGCTACGCGGGCGATGCCCGCGACGCCCGGCTGCGGGCAACTCGAGTGGTAGAACAGCACGCCGTCGCCCGGTCGCATCTCGTCGCGCATGAAATTACGCGCCTGATAGTTGCGCACGCCGCTCCACGCAACCGTGCGGCCGGGCGCGGCGAGCACGTCGTCGATCGAGCACTCGTCGGGCTCGGATTTCATCAGCCAGTAGTTCTTGGCCATCGGCTGGACAAAAGAAAAAGCGGCTTGGCATGGCCAAGCCGCGACGTCGCGCCGGCGAGCAGCGCCGACTGCCATGAAAGGATCCCCGCGCATGCCGCCCGGCCGATGTCCTGAACCATCGGTTCAGGGTGGTCGCTTCGCGCACCGCTTAGGTTCAGCAGACGCGTGCCGATCGCACCACGATGCGAGCCCGCAACCTTGCGCATTGCGCATCGGTTCAAGGAACTAAAGGCCTTTGCGCGAGCACCGCAGGGAAGAACTGTTCTGCAAGCGCACTGCACCGAATCCCGCGCGGCACGCTTGCACAACAATTCTCTAACGCATTGTACGACTCAGAAAAGCTTTTCCTGCGTGGCGAGTACTTCGTCGGCCATCTCGTTGAGCCGCCTCAGGCGCTGCTTGATTTCTCCCAGCGAGGCGCCGCCGCCGCCGGCCTTGGCCGAGAACAGTTCCTGGGCGATCTGCAGCGCCGCCATCACTGCCACGCGGTCGGCCCCCATCACCTTGCCGGCATCGCGGATGTCGTTCATCCGCGCGTCGACGTAACGAGCGCAGGCGACCAGATCGGCGCGTTCCTCCGGCGCGCAGGCGATCCGGTATTCGCGGCCGAAGATCGTCAGCATCAGCGATTCCTGAGCCATCCGCGGTTCCTCAGACGCTCGCGGGCGGTGCCGCTTCCTGCTGCTCGGCAGGCAAGCGTTCCAGCAGATCGTCGATGCGTTGCATGGCGCCGGCGATGCGCGAGCGCATCGCGTCGAGTTCGACGTTGGCACTGGCCACCTGCGCACGCAGCCGCTGGTTCTCGTCGCGCAGCGCGCGCACCTGCGCCGCGAGCAGCGTCATCTTTTCCGTCAGGGCGTCGAGATCGTCGAGCATGCGTCAAATCGTAGCACCGGCCCACGCGGGCGACCCTCGACTGTTAGACTGATTTCGCTTTCGGTGCCCGCGCGCAGTGCCTGCACGCGGGTGAAACGGGAAACAGGAGTGCGGCCCGCCGCATCAACCTGTGCTGCCCCCGCAACGGTAAGCGGATGCCGCGTCCGGTCAGGGCGTGGTGCTCGAGGCAACTGCCACTGCGCGCGCCGCCCGGCGCCGCGGGAAGGCGCCGCGAGAAGCATCCGCAGCCCGGAGACCGGCCGCAAGCCACCTGCAAGGCGCCTCGCTGGGTCGGGCAGGTGTGGTGTTTCGAGCCGCGGGGAGACGGCAGAACGGCCACAGGCATGGCAGCTGCTCCGATGCGGCTCGCGCCTGAAGACCGCGTCCCTTCTCGCGATCGATCGTGGTTCGTTGCCGGCGGTGGGCCGGCAGATCGAGAGGGGAAAGATGAACAAGGTTTGTCCGATGCCCGGCGGCTCGCATGCTGCTGTGTGCGCGCTCGCTGGTGTGCTGGCGAGTTGGCCGGCGGCAGCGCAGACCAATGCATACGCGCTCGACGAGGTGCTCGTCACGGCGACGCGAAGCGAGCAGCGGCTGGCCGATTCGCTGCCGGCCGCCACCGTGATCACACGCAGCCAGATCGAGTCCGCACAGACGCCGGGGCTGGTCGAACTGCTCGGCCGACAGGCCGGCATCGAGGTCGCCCGCGCCGGCGGGCCGGGTAGCCAGGCCTCGCTGTTCCTGCGCAGCATGAACTCCAGTCAGACGCTGGTGCTGATCGACGGCGTGCGCCTGAACACGGCGCTGTCAGGCGCCGCCGCCCTTGGTGGTGTGGCGCTTGATTCGATCGAGCGCATCGAGATCGTGCGCGGCAACCTGTCGAGCCTTTATGGCTCGGAGGCGGTCGGCGGCGTGATCCAGATCTTTACTCGCGGTGCGGAGCGGTCGGGGTTCGAGGCGGGCGGCGAAGCCGGCGCCGGCGACACGCGTGCCGGTAACGTGTATCTGGCACATCGTTTCGAAAGCGGTTCGATCGCGCTGTCGGCGGCAGCCCGCCGCAGCGCCCCGTTTTCCGCGATCGACACCACGCAGGTGATCCCCGGTCCATTTGCGCCGGGCGCCAATCCGGACATCGACGGCAACCGCAACGGCAACGGATCGCTGCGCCTGGCGGGAAGAGCCGGGTCGCTCGACCTCGCCGCGAGTTTCTGGGGCAGCCGCAACGACACCGACTTCGACAGCACCGCCGACGGCCCGGCGGCCGTGCAAGAGGAAGACTCGCGGCAGCGTGCGATGCAGGCGAGCGCCAGCGGACTGCTGGCCGAACGCTGGCGCGCTGCGCTTACGGTGGCGCAGACGAACGACGAAACCGGAAACTGGTCGAGCGTGGCCTGGTCGTTCAACAACGGTGAATTCGAAGCGCGGAACCGCAGCGTGGTTCTGGCCAGCGATCTGCAGCTGGCCGAACGGGCGACGGCGACGCTCGCATACGAGTATCTGCAGCAGCGCGGCGCATCGACGGCGTACGACCCCGACCTCGGCAGCGCACTCACGAGCTTCGCACGGCGGGTGAATTCGATCCGGTTCGGCATCGTGGGCGGTGCCGGCGCGCACCGCGTACAAGCCAATCTGCGCCGGGACGAGTACTCCGACGTCGGCGGCGCGACCACCGGGCTCGCCGCTTACGGCTACGACCTCGATGCGCACTGGCGGCTTTCCGCGCAACTGGCCACGGCCTTTCGTGCGCCGAGCTTCAACGACCTCTACTTCCCTTTCTTCGGCAATCCCGATCTCGCGCCCGAACGGTCCCGAAGCGGAGAACTGGCGCTGCGCTACGTGGCGCAGGATGTTTCGCTGCGCGCGACGTTGTTCCGCAATCGCACCAGCAACCTGATTGTCTACGATCCCGCCGCGAACCAGGCCAGCAACATCGCCAGTGCCGACGTCGATGGCGTCGAGCTGACCGCCACGGCCGGCGTGGCGGGATGGCGACTGCAGGCCGACGCCAGCTTCACGCGGGCACTCGACCGCAGCACCGGCGAGCGGCTGCTGCGGCGCGCGCCGTACGGGCTGCATCTGGCCGCCTCGCGTACGGTCGGCCGCCTCGACGGAATCGTCGAGGTGAGCCGCACCGGCGAGCGCTACGACAGCGACATCAACACGTTCGCCCGCACCAGCCTGGCTGCGTACACGCTGGCCAGAGTGGCAATGTCCTGGCGCGCGAGCGAGGCGCTGCGCTTCACCTTGCGCGTGGAGAACCTGTTCGACACGGACTACGAGCTGGTCGACGGCTACAACACG
>JAHEDN010000233.1 GCA_024641225.1 Burkholderiales bacterium
AACTACCAGAACATGATGCTGCAGGCGCTGATCCAGCTGGAGGCCGACCTCGAGCCAAGGGTGCACGGCGTGCAGGCGGCGCGGCGCCCGCACTGGTGCGGCGACGATGACTTTCTGACCTGTGCGGGCCGGCTGATGGCCGAGCGTCCGGCCGATTTTCGCGGGCACGTGGACTTGTTCCAGCGCAAGGCGCAGCTGGTCGAAGTGGTGGCCAACCACCTCGACGACCTCGAGGCGCCGGAGGCCAAGGCGTACATGGCCTGCCGTGCGGTGCTGGCCGCCAAGAGCGATTTCGATGCGACCCCGGATGACTACAACGCGAACCGCGGTGAGGCCAAGCGCAGGGCCGAGCACTTCTTCGTCATGGAGGCGAGCGTCGGCGTCGATTAGCAGGCGACGGCGCGGCGCTACCTCGTGCCGGCTTTCCCCGCGCCCGCATCCAGCGGCGCGAAGCGGAACGGCGCGGCGAGTGCCTGAACGATCGGGCCGTCGCGCCTGTACAGGTCGGGGCGGAACGTCAGTTCACCGTCTGCGCCAGTGCTGGCCGTGAAGTACAGCAGCAGCACCGGCACCGCGCGGCGCACCGGGACGGTCTGTGTCTCACCGGTGGCGATGGCCTCGAGCAACTGCTGCTCGCTCCAGCGCTGCGGGTCGTCGAGCAGCAGCGTCGCCAGCTGCAACGGATTCTCGATCCTGATGCAACCGGAGCTGAACGCGCGCACGGTCTTCTCGAACAGTGCGCGCGACGGCGTGTCGTGCAGGTAGACCGTGTGTTCGTTCGGGAACATGAACTTGATGCCGCCCAGCGGGTTGTCGCGTCCCGCGGCCTGCACGATGTGGTGTGGAAAGGCACGTGGCTGGCTGCGGTAGCGAGCCCAGTCGATCGCCGCCGGGTCGATGATTCGGCCCGCGTGATCGACCACGCGCATGTGATGGGCGCCCAGATAGCCCGGATTGAGTGCGACCTTGGGCAGAACGTCCTCGCGCAGTATGGTCGGCGGCACGTGCCATTCTGGATTCAGCACCAGATACTTCATCGTGGCGCGGAACTCCGGCGTGGTGCGAAATGGCCGGCCGACCACCACGCGCGCCTGCCAGGCGAGCGTTTCGTTCAGCCACAGCTGCGCGCTGAAACCGGCGATATCGACCAGCAGATAGTCGCCTGCCAGTTCGCGTGCCACCCAGCGCAGCCGTTCCAGGTTGGCGCGGACCTGCGCGATGCGCTCGGCAACGGTGACGTTCAGCGCTGCCAGCGTCGCGCGGCCAACGACGCCGTCGACCTGCAGGCCATGGCGGGCCTGAAAGCGGCGCACCGCGTCTTCGAGTTCCGCATCAAAGGCGGTCTTGTTGGCACTGGCCGCAAGCTCGCCGCTCGCTTGCAGGCGCTCGCGCAACTGCCGCACCCGCGGGCCGCTCGAACCGGGTTCGAGCTTCGGCCCGGCTTCCAGCGGCGGCCAGCCCCCCGTGCTCGCGGTCTCGCGCAGCCGCGCCAGCGCCTGGCGAAGGTCGCGGTATAGCGGCAGGTGCGGCGCCAGCGCATCGAGCGAAGCGCGCGGATCGGGTTCTGCGAGAAGTCGCGCGAGCATCTGGTCCGGATCGCGGCCACCGAGCGTTCGCGCAAAGTTCCAGCCGCGATGCAGGGTGCGCGGGTCGGCCTTGCCGAAGTGCAGGTGATAGGCCAGGCGAACGAACGCGTCGGTGAGCAGGAGGTCGCGCTCGGCTAGCGTGCGCTCGTGGCCGATGCCATCCGCGCCGGGGGCGGGCTGCGACGCGGCGAGCAGTGTGGAGTGATAGTCGCGCGGGTCGAGCCCGTGGGTCGAGCTCGCCTCGATCGCCGCCAGCAGGGCGCGCTCGCGCGACGTGTCGGACCACAGCCGCGCGAAGTCCCGCTTCTCGTAGACGGAGGCGATCAGCGCGCGGGCGGCGGCGGAGCCTGCACCGATGCGCGCATCGCCGTCCGCGCGCAGGGACTCGACGCGATGGCGCAGCGCTTCGCGCTGCGTGTCGGCGGCGAACGCGCCGGATGCGGCAGCCAGCGCGATGAGCAGAGCGGCGGCGCATCTGCGCAGCGCGACCTGAACTGCGTCCGACGAAACGACGCGATTGCGGAAACTGCGTACATGCGGCGCGACCGCGTGCGCAGCGCACAAGCCGAAGCAACGATGTACCATCGGCCGCTTTCGCGGTCCCACTGTCGAGATTCTCTGCATGCCAACTGCTGTTGACGATCCCACCGCCCGCCGGCGCGCACTTCGGTTCCTGGGCCTGGCATCGCTGTCCCTCGCGCTGCCGTTTGCTCCCGCTGCATGGGCCGCCGCGCCGCGGTCTATTTCCTTGTATCACACGCACACCGGCGAGCAACTGAGCATCGTCTATTACGAGGGCGGCAACTACGTGCCCGGTGCGATAGCGGAGCTGAGCACGCTGCTGCGCGACTTCCGCACGGGCGACGTTTGCGAGTTCGACCCGGCGTTGTTCGACACACTGCACGCGCTCAATCTCGCCTGTGGCGACGGGGCGTACGAAGTCGTGTCGGCCTTTCGCTCGAAGAGCACCAACCAGATGCTGCGCAGACAGAGCAGGCGCGTGGCGACCAACAGCCTGCACGTCGAGGGTCGCGCGATCGACGTTCGCCTCTCCGGCGGGAACACGCGCCGCCTCCGTGATGCGGCGCTGGCTTTGCGGCAGGGCGGCGTCGGCTATTACGCGCGCTCGAACTTCGTGCACCTGGACACCGGCCCGGTACGAAGCTGGTAGGGCAAGTGGGAAGGTCCGCCCGCGGCGGACCTTCGGCGCGAGGCGGCGTTTCGTCAGTTGCCGGCGGGAGCTTCTTCCTGCAGTCGCTCGACGAGTGTGCGGGCCTGCGCGAGGAACTGCTCCCGGCTCGCCTTCGGTATCGGCTCACCCGGCAGGAACTTCTCGCTCAGCGGGTTCACGAACCGGCCGTGCTTCGCAACTCGATAGTCGAGGTGCGGCCCGGTGGAAAGGCCGGTCGAGCCGACATAGCCAATCACCTGCTTCTGGCTGACCCGCGCGCCGGGGCGGATGCCGCGCGCGACGCGCGACAAGTGGTTGTAGTAGGTCTCGTAACCCGCGCGATGGCGCAGCCGGACCTGAATGCCGTTGCCGCCGCTGCGGGCCGCGAACCGCACCGTGCCGTCGGCCACCGCCCAGACCGGCGTACCGGTCGGCGCCGCGTAATCGATGGCCAGATGTGGCCGCACGCCGCCCAGGATCGGATGCGGCCGCCGGTGCGTGAAGCCGGAACTGATGCGCGTGAATTGCAGCGGCGAGCGAAGGAAAGTCTTCCTGAGCGAGCGCCCTTCGCTGTCGTAGTGGCTGAAACGGCCGGCGACGTCGAAGCCGATTCCGGTCAGCGTGTGACCGTCGCTGAGGTACTGCGCGGCGACGATGCGGTCATGTTCGACGAACACGCCGTCCGCAGATCGCGTCTGAACGAGCAGACGAAAGCGATCACCGGGGCGCGCATCAGCCGAGAAGTCGAACTCGGATTCAAAGATCCGGACCAGGTCCAGCAGCATCGCCGGAGTCAGCGTGCCGTCCTGCACCGCATCCCATAGCGAGTTCTCGATCGCGCCGTGGCGCAGCTCGAGCCGGATCTCCGGCTCGCGTTCACTGCGTACGCCGTTCCAGCCGTCGCCGTCGGCCTGCGCCTCGAAGCGCTGCCAGGCATCAGGAGCGTAGGCGACCGCGAGCAACTGGCCGCCGACGTTGCGAGACAGCTCGATGGTCTCGCCAGGCCGGACCCGGCGCATGTCCGCGCCGGCATCGCGCAAAGCCCGGCTGATTTCGTGCGCGGTGCCGGCGGGCACTTCACTTCGGATCAGCGCTGCGCTGATCGTGTCGCGACGGCGTATTTCAATCTGCTCGGTGCGCAGCGGCGGCGGCTCGACCGGAGGCTCGGGTGCAGCCTGAGGCTCGGGTGCAGCTTGAGGCTCAGGTGCAGCAACCGCAACCGTTTCGGGCGACGCTTCTGGCGAGTCGGCCGGCCACAGCAGCCATCCAACAAGCCCCGACAGTCCGGCAAGGATCAGGACAACGACGGTGTTACGAAACATCGGGCCGATGATATTGGCAGCGTGGCACGATGGCTCTACGTAGAAGGACGCAATCGTCGTGACCGCGATTCATGCGGCCTGCCGATCACGTTTGCCAAAGACGGCGCACCGCTGCCCGCTTCGACGCAAAGAGCTCAATTCGTGATCGACACCAGCACGCTGCACGGCGCATGCTCGATTAGGGCGGGCGAGGTCGAACCTCGCCACCAGCGTGCCGCCCAGCTGTCCAGATGCTTATGGCCGATGACGACCAGGTCCGCGGCGATGTTCTTGGCGCAAGTGGTGATCTCGGCCACCGGTTCGCCGACCACGACTTCGCCGCGAGCCGGATACCCTGACGATGACAATCGGCGCAGGCCGTCATCGAGAATGCCCTGGAAGCGGGCCTTCTCCTCCTCTTCACTCTCGTTGATGTACAGGCCGCCCTCGAGACCGGCAAAGGTCGTGGCCAGTCGCGGCATCACGGCGACCAGGTGCAGTTCCGCCTGGCTCCACTGCGCGATGTCGAGAGAATCGAGCAGTGCCTTCTGCCCGGACTCGGAGCCGTCGTAAGCCAGCAGGATGCGCTTGTACATGGACTCCTCCCAAGTGTCTCAATGCCGTGGCGGCTTCGCCCGCTGCCGCGTCCACACGCCGTTCATTGTCGCGCCGATTTTGCGCGGATTCGATACCCAGCCGCCCCCGTGCAGCCCCTTACGTGACCGTCGCCAATGCTCGCGCGGCGCCAGCCGGAGTCAAAGGGTCTTGACGATGCCGAGAATGGCGCGGAAGTTCGGATCGACCCCGCTGCCGGCCCATTCGAACAGCACCGTTTCCGCGCCGGCGAGCAGGCAGCCGGCCTGTTCCATCCGCCGCAACGCCAGGTCACGGTCGAACTGGCGCGGCTGGCGCGAGCCAACGGCGTCGGCGACGACCGTCACGCCGAAACCGTGTCCGCGAAGTGCGACGGCAGTCTGCATCACGCAGACGTGCGCCTCCATGCCGGCGACGACGATCTGTGTTCGCCCGGTCTGCCGGAGGAGATCGACGAACTCCGGATGGTCGGCGGCGCCGAAGCAGGTCTTCACAAAGATTTCGCCGGCC
>JAHEDN010000234.1 GCA_024641225.1 Burkholderiales bacterium
ACAATCGAGACGCATGAAACGCGCCGTTCCTGCCTGCTTCGCTGCCGCACTGCTGTTTGCCGGGTGTGCTGCACCGCCGGGAGCCGATCGATCCAGCGAAGCCGGGCCGGAGCCGCCGTCGCTCGGCTTTTTCAGCCGAATCAAGGTCCCCGACGGCCACGAGCCGGTACTGAAGCTCGCTGCAAAGGGCGTGCAGATCTTCCGCTGCGAGCGCGTCGGCAACGTGTACGAGTGGCGCTTCCGCCAGCCCGAGGCCGAGCTTTTCGATGCCCAGGGCCAGCCGGCGGGCCGGCATGGGGCCAACTTCTCGTTCGAGCACCGCGACGGCAGCCGCCTGCTCGGCGCCGTGGTTGCCCACGACCGCGCCGACTCCGCCGACACGCTCCCCTGGCTGCTCCTTTCGGCGAAGAGCTTCGGCAACGGCGCGCTGGCCGGCATCAGCTACGTGCAGCGGGTGAATACCTACGCCGGCATGCCTCCGGCCGGATGCAGTGCCGGCCAGGCCAACCGCCTGCTGCGCGTCGATTTCCGTGCCGACTTCGTCTTCTATCGGCCGCGCGGATAGACCGGCACGGCGCGGTCCGGCTCACTCGGAAGACACCCCCGCGCGCCCCTCGGCGCGGCCCCTTCGCGCCGGCCGGCCGCAGCCACAACGACGGCTCGCCGCGAAGTTCGGGGGCAGTCGGTTAAAATTGCGTGTTGTTCGGACGTAGAAGCCGGAGGAAGTGAGAATGGACATGACCCCCACGACGGTCGGCGCCTACCTCAGGGATCTGCCGCCAGACCGCAGGGTCGCGATGGCGCGCGTATGCAGCATGATCCGGCGCTCCGCACGCGGAGTGCGCGAGAGCATGCGCTACGGCCTGGCCTTTTACGAGCTGGACGGGCCGCTTTTCGCACTCGAATCCGGTCGGCGGCACATGTCGCTGTACGTCGCCGAGCAGGAAGTCGTTGTCAGGCACAAGGATGCGCTGCCGGGCATCAATGCCCAGCGCAGCTTCATCAAGTTCTCCGACCTGACCCGGCTGCCGCTCGACGTGGTCGAGAAGATCGTCCGCGACTCGGTGGCGGCACGCCGCTCGCGCGTCACGGCCGGCACGGTACCCACGCAGGCCGACGCGCTCAGGCTATGGGCAATCAACGAGGAAAAGGCGGCACCGCCGCCGGGCTACCAGGTGATTTCGACCAAGCCACCGCCGGAGGCGGAGGGCGAGGCCGAGGCGGCAGGCAAGCCGCCTACCGAAGTGGTGCCGGCAAAGAAGGCCGCGGCCCGGCCCGCTGCCAAGGCGCCGGCGAAAGCGGCGCCGGCACGGAAGAAGGTGGCCGCCGCCAAGGCGCCGGCAAAGAAGGCGGCAAAGAAAACCGTCAAGAAGGCGCCAGCGAAAGCCAAGAAAAAGCGCTGAGCGCGCGACGCTCAGCTATAGCTGCGCGCGTCCTCGATCACCTTGCCGTCGTTCGGCAGGCTGCCTGGCGGGCGGAGCTCGACCGCCCCACCCAGTTTGGTCACGGCACGAAGCGTGTCGCCAATCGCCTGTGCCAGCGCGGGGTCATGCGACGGTGATTCCGCATTCAGCGTCATTGCGTCGCTTTCGCCGCTGCGCGTCACCACCAGCCGCAGACGGCCGAGTTCGGTGTGTCGGCGAGCGATCTCGGCGACCTGTTCAGGCCGAACGAACATCCCCTTGACCTTGGTGGTCTGGTCGGCGCGTCCCATCCAACCACGAATCCGCGTGTTGGTCCGGCCACAGGGCGATGCGCCCGGCATCACCGCCGACAGGTCGCCGAGGGCGAGGCGGATCCACGGGTGATGGTGGTCGAACGAGGTGACGACGATCTCGCCCACTTCGCCCGGAGCAACCGGCTCACCGGTGCCCGGACGAACGATCTCCAGCAGCAAGTCTTCGTTGACCACCATGCCCTCGCGCGCCGGCGTCTCGTAGGCGATGCAGCCGAGGTCCGCAGTCGCATAGAGCTGATAGGCATCGATGCCACGGTCGCGTATCTCCGCCTGCAGCGACGGGGGAAAAGCTGCCCCGGAGACGGCGGCCTTGCGGATCGACTTCGCGGGACGACCCGCCTTGTCGGCGACGTCGAGCAGGATCTTCAGGAAATCCGGCGTGCCGCTGTACGCGACCGGTCGCAGATGCTCGATCAGTTCGAGTTGCTGTTCGGTGTTGCCCGGCCCGGCCGGGATCACCGAGCAACCCACGGCTCGCGCGCCGGAGTCGAGGATGAAGCCGCCCGGCGTCAGGTGATAGGAAAACGTGTTCAGCACCACATCGCCGAGGCGGAATCCGGCGGCAAACAGCCCGCGCCCTGCGCGCCAGGCGTCGTCGTGGCGGCCCTCCGGTTCGTAGATCGGGCCCGGCGAGGTAAACAACCGGCCGAAAGAGAACGTGGCGTCGGGCAGCAGGCCGCCGAACGGCGGCGCTTCCTTCTGCAGTGCCGGCAGGCCCCCCTTGCGCAGCACCGGCAGACTGGCCAGCGCCTCCGCGCCCTTGACGGCGGACGGATCGATGTTGCCGAGATGCGCGCGCCATCCGGGTGCCCTGACCGCCGTGGCGATCAGCGCCGGCAGCCGCTCGTAAAGATCGTGCTCGCGTTCGGCCGGGCTGCGTGTCTCACGCGCATCGAAATGTTCGCTCATTGCATGGTCTCCGTGACGCGGCGATTACTTGGTCTGCGCCTCCATCTCTTCGCGCCGCTTTGCGTCCCTCGCCGCGGCCTCGTCGAGCCGCTTCTGCACGTTGTCGATCGTCGCCTTGGGATTCAGGATCGATGGGCTGCCCGACTCGCTCTTCTCCGCCGCCTTCTCCACCGCGGCCTCACTGGCGTTGTCGCGCTTGGGGCTGCATGCGGCAGCCGATACGACGATCAGCATCAGCAGAAAGAGGGATTTCAATCAAACACTCCTAAGGGAAGGGAGCGACTGGGTTATTACCGCCGCAGTTCGAAGTCAGTTGCGATTCATTGCCGCGTGCGGAATGGGCGCTTCAACCCGACGCGTCAGAAAGCCGCCAGGCCAGGCGCGCGAGCGCGGACAGTACAAACAAGTACGGCAAGCGAGCGCAACGACGCATGACGGCTTTCCGACGCGCCGGCCCCTCAGGCGAGCCACCGCTTGCGGCGGCGATAGAACTTGGCATCGCGGAAGCTCTTGCGCCCCTCGCGCGAGATGCCGAGGTAGAACTCCTTGACGTCCTCGTTTTCGGCCAGGTCCTTCGCCGCGCCGTCCATCACGACGCGCCCGCTCTCGAGGATGTAGCCGTAGTGCGCGTACCTCAGCGCAATGTTGGTGTTCTGCTCGGCCAGCAGGAATGCCACCCTTTCCTTGTCGTTCAGATCCTTGACGATGCCGAAGATCTCGTCGACCACCTGCGGCGCCAGACCCATCGACGGCTCGTCGAGAAGAATCATGTGCGGGCTGGCCATCAGCGCCCGGCCGATCGCCGTCATCTGCTGCTCGCCTCCGGACGTATAGCCCGACTGCGAACTGCGGCGCTGCTTCAGGCGCGGGAAATACGCGTAAACCTTTTCCAGGCTGGCGTCGATCTCGCTGCGCGACACCGCGCGCGCGTACGCCCCGGCGAGCAGGTTCTCCTCGACGGTCAGGTGCGCGAAGCAGCGCCGTCCTTCCATCACCTGCACCACGCCGCGCTTGACCAGGTCGTAGGCGGTCAGCCGCTCGATGCGGTCGCCCTTGTATTCGATGTAGCCCTTGGTGACCTCGCCACGCTCGCCCTGCAGCAGGTTCGACACCGCGCGCAGCGTGGTCGTCTTGCCGGCGCCGTTGGCGCCGAGCAGCGCGACGATGCCCCCCTCCGGAACGGTCAGCGACACGCCCTTGAGCACCAGGATCACATGGTTGTAGATGACCTCGATGCCATTGACGGTCAGCAGCGATGACGACACGGTAGTCCCCGATCGGTTTTGTCGACTTCGGTGAGATCGCCACGCACGGCGGCCTCACCGAAGCCGCCCGCGCAACCTGCGGCGCGGGCGGGCCTCAGACAGCGACGTTCAGCCGCCTGCCAGTTCCTTCGCGCAGTCGCGGCGCTGCAGCTTCTTCTCGGCCAGATACGCGTTCGCCGACTTCTGGATCATCGGCCGCAGGATCTGCTGGTCGGCCTCGTACCAGTCGGAACTGAAATTCCAGCTCTTGCCGTCCCAGGTCTGGATACGCGCAAAGTGCGCGCCGCCATGCTCGCGGCAGCTGGTGGAGATCGGCCGCATCACGCCGGCGAAACCCATCGCGTCGAGCTTCTTCTGGTCGAGCGCGAGGTTCTCCAGCCCCCAGCGGACCTGCTCACCGGTCAGCGCCTTCTTGCCGAAGCGCTCCTGGGCGCGACGCACGCCTTCGACGCCGAGCATCGCGCTGATCATGCCGCGGTTGTACAGCACGGAGCCGACCTCATCCTTCGGACCGGTGCCCTGGCCTTTGTCGTGCAGGAACTTCAGGATGTCCTGGTGCACCTTGGCCTGGCCGGCGCCATGCTGCAGGGCCAGTCCGTGGTAGCCCTTGGCGTCGGCCGCCACCGGCTGAACGTCGGGTTCGGCGGCCGACCACCACACGCCATACATCTTGTCGCGCGGGTAGCCGGTGGCCACGGCCTCCTTGATCGAGGTCGAGTTCATCACGCCCCAGCCCCACAGGAACACGTAATCAGGGCGTTGCTGGCGGATCTGCAGCCAGGTGGCCTTCTGCTCGACGCCCGGATGCGTCACCGGCAGCAGCAGCAGGTCGAAGCCGTGCATCTTGCTGCGCTCCTGAAGCAGGGCGATCGGTTCCTTGCCGTACGGCGAGTCGTGATAAACGAGGGCGATCTTCTTGCCCTTGAGCTTGTCGAGGCCGCCGTTGAGCTTGCCAACGTGCTGGACGAGGATGTCCGCCGCATCCCAATACGTGCCGAGCAGCGGAAAGTTGTACGGAAACGCCTCGCCCTCGACCGAGTCGGCGCGGCCATAACCGGCAGTGATCAGCGGGATCTTGTCGGCGGCCGTCTTGTCGGTCAGCGCGAAGGTGATGCCCGTCGACAGCGGCTGGAACACCGTTGCGCCCGTGGGGCCCTTGCCCTTCAGTCGTTCGTAGCACTCGACGCCGCGGTCGGTCGCATAACCGGTCTCGCACTCCTCGTAGGTGATCTTCACCCCGTT
>JAHEDN010000235.1 GCA_024641225.1 Burkholderiales bacterium
TCGATGCAGGCCTGCAATACCTTCGAGTCGCGCCACCCCTGAGGCAATCCGTCCGCCCGTCAGGGCATCTGGATCTTGCCGCCGCCGCCCGCGCCGAAGCCGCCACCGCCGGGACCAAACGCGCCGGCCGCACCAGGTGGCGGCACAACGATCGACGAGGCCTGCTGGCGACGCAGGTCCTGCAGTTCGCGCACCGCACGCTCGAATCCGTCCTTGGCGGCAGCGCCGTACTTCGCGACAGCCTCCGCAAGCGTTGCGGCTTCGATGTCGAAGCTGATCGGCAGCGGCCCGACCGAGGTCAGCATCTGCGCCTCGCCGACGAACAGCATCGGCCGCTTGTCGTCGACACTGCCGTCGGGAGTGATCGGCGTCATCATGCGGATCGTGCCGACGCGGCGGTCGGTGATCGTCTCCTCGCGATACAGCGCGCTGGCCTCCATCTCGGGCTCGCGCGGGTCGGGACGGTCTGCCATGGGGGGATCTCCTGATGCGAATGGGCAACGAGCCGCAATTATGCTTGGCTCAGCAACGGAGAGACCGGGATGACGCTGTTCGAATGGCTGGCGCAGGTGTGCCGTGAACTCGGATGGGGCGTAATGAGGGCGCACGACATGCTCGATGACACGCGCTGGTCCGACATGTACGAGCAGGGGCTGACCCCGGCGCAGGCGGCCGCGCGGGCGCGCAGCGACGGCATCGCCTAGCCGGATCGGCCGCTGCGCGGCAGCGTGACACGGAAGACGGACCCGCCCCCTTCACGCGGCAGGCATTCGGCATCGCCGCCATGCCGGTGCGCGATGCGCTGAACCAGCGCCAATCCAAGACCAACGCCACCGGTCGACTCGGCGACGCCACGCGCACGGTAAAACGGCTCGAAGATCCGCGGGCGCTCGTCCTCGGCAACACCCGGACCGCGGTCGGCCACGGTCAGTTCGGTCCTGTCCGCGACCGTACGCACCGCGACTTCGATCGGTCCGCCCTCGCCATAGCGCTGTGCGTTCTGCAGCAGGTTGCGCACCAGCCTGCGCAGCAGCCGTGCGTCGCCGGTGATCTCCACTCGTTCACCTTCGAGCACCGCGCCGGCGCGGGCGCACTCTTCGGCCGCCAGCGCAGTCAGGTCGAGCCGCTCGAACTGCAGTTGCGGTATGCCTTGGGTCGCCTGCGCGTCGAGCCGGCTGGCCAGCAGGATCTCGTCGACCAGGACATCGAGCTCGGCAATGTCGCGTCGCACCTCGTCCTTCAGCGCCTGCTGCTGTTCGGCGCTGCGCCCGGTGTCGAGGAGATCGAGCGCCAGCCGCACGCGCGCCATCGGCGAGCGCAGTTCATGCGACGCGTTGGCGAGCAGCGACCGATGCGAGTTCACCAGCTGTTCGATGCGCGCCGCCGCCGTGTTGAAGCTCGCAGCCAGCTGCGCCACTTCGTCGCACCCTTCCACGGGCACGCGTGCGTGCAGCTCGCCGCGTCCGAGCTCGTCCACGCCCTGCTGCAGTCGCTCGACCCGGCGCGTCAGTCGCCTGACGACCGGGTACGCGCCGAGTCCGGTGCCGAGCGCGAGCAGCCCGAACCACAGCGCGCCGCCAAATGGGAGTCGCCGCAGCCGCAAGTCGCGCCCGACGACCAGCCAGCGGCCGTCATCGAGACGAAGCGCGAAGATCTGAGGCGGTCGGTCGAAGAATTTCTCGGCCGGGGCATGCTGCTCGCCGCGCTCGTCGCGCAGCCAGCGCGTCATCCAGTGGCTGTCGTCGAAGCGGCGACGCGGCGGCGGCAGCGGCGCGCCGGCCTGCGCCAGCCGCCTGCGCTCCGCATCGAAGATCGACAGTGCCGCATCGGTGCTGCGCCGCCAGCGATCGAGCGCGGCCTGCATCTCAGCAAGCGGCGCGTCGGCAGCCGGCAGCGTGGCGGCGATTTCCTGCGCCAACGCATCGGCCATCGGACCGAAGTGCTCGGGATCGAGCAGTACGCGCACGATCACGAAGGACAGCAGGGTCACCAGCACGATCGTGGCCAGCATGGCCAGCCAGAGCCGCCACCACAGACGCTGCCAGAGGCGGATCATGATTCAGGATGGCGCGCGAACACGTAGCCGGCGCCGCGGACCGTGATGATGCGTTTCGGCTGTTTCGGATCGTCCTCGATCGCGGCGCGGATGCGGGCAATGTGAACGTCGATCGAGCGGTCGAATGCCTCGCCCGCCTGGCCGCGCAGTGTGTCCATGAGCTGCTCGCGCGACAGCACGCGCCCGGCTCGTTCGGCCAGCGCGAGCAGCAGATCGAACTGGTACGAAGTGAGCGCGCGCGGTTCGCCGTCGACACGCACCATCCGCGCGCCGCGGTCGATGGTCAGCCGCCCGAAGCGCAGCTCGTTGCCGGGCGCCGGCACGCCGCCCCGTCGCAGCAGGGCGCGCACGCGGGCCAGCAGTTCGCGCGGCTCGAACGGCTTCGGCAGGTAATCGTCGGCGCCGATCTCCAGCCCGACGATGCGGTCGAGCGGGTCGCCCTTGGCGGTGAGCATCAGGATCGGCAGTGCGGCCAGTGCGTCGTTGCGGGCGCGGATGCGCCGGCACACCTCCAGACCATCGGCGTCGGGCAGCATCAGGTCGAGGATCAGCAGTTGCGCGCCGCTGTTGTCTAGCCGGCGCAGTCCGCTCTCTGCGTCGGACGCCGCTTCGACTTCCATTCCGCTGCCGGCCAGGTAATCGCGGACCATCGCCGAGAGACGGGTATCGTCGTCGATCATCAGCAGCCGCGTCATGGCCGGCATTCTGAATGCAGAAGGCCCGCGTGAGCGGGCCGAAACCGGAAGGGCCGGCACGAAGCGGGGGAGGATCGCCTCGCGCCGGCCTTCCGGGGGGGCGGAGTCGTGACGATCAACCGCCGCGGTGGCGGCGCTGCATGCGCTCGGCAACCTTGGCGCGCTGCTCCGGCGTGAGTACTTCGGCCGCGTCGGCCATTGCCTGGAGCATGCGACGCGACACCGTCTCACGCATCTGCGACTGCTGCACGCGCAGCGTTTCGAGCTGTGCCCGGTCGATCGTCGGCGCCGTCAGCAGTTCCATCGACTTGCGGCGCAGGTCGCGGCCCTGACCGCGCAGCGACGACAGATCGTTCGCCGCAGCCTGCATGATCGTCGTGATCTTCGCTTTCTGTTCCGGCGTCGCGTCGACGTCGGCGAGGCGCAAAGCGACCATCGCCTCGATGCGTTTGCCCATCACTTCGGGATCCATCTGCTCCCAGCCGCCGTGGCGGCCGCCGAAGCCAACGCCGTGCGCATTGGCGTAACCGTGCCAGGACAGGCCCGCGCCGACCACGGCGACCGTCGCCGCAGCGATTCCGGCCAGCGTCCAGCGACGATAGGAAGTGAAGGATGTCTTCGATTGGTCTTGCATCAGTGTTCTCCTGCGAATCGGTTGATCTGCGGCGTGTGTGCCGTTCGAAACCCCGATGAACGCAGTCTGAATGGCAAGGTTTGCCGCTGCATGTACGAGATGTAAAGATCTGTAAAGCGTGCGGCGAGGGCGCCGCACGCGGTCGGCCCCGTCAGTCGCCGCGCGTCGCGTCGAGCAGCCTGCGCGCGCGCGCCAGCACCGGTGCATCGACCATCTTGCCGTCGACCGCGACCGCGGCACCGCCAGACGCCGCCGCGGTATCCACCACGCGGCGGGCCCAGCTCAGCTCGTCGGCGGTCGGGCTGAAGGCGCCGTTGACGATCGCCACCTGGCGCGGGTGAATGCACAGCTTGGCGCCGAAACCGACCGAACGGGCGCGCCGGGCATCGTGCTCGATGCACGCGACATCGTCGAGGGCCGTCGTCACACCGTCGACCGGCGGCGGCAGGTTCGCCACCCGCGAGGCCAGCACCAGCTGCATGCGGAACGGCAGCAGCGCCTGGTCGTCGTCACTGATGTCGAGATCGAGCTGAAAGTCGATCGAGCCGAACACCAGCCGCGCCATGCCGGGTGCCGCGGACAGCGCCGGGAGGTTCGCCATGCCGGCGGCGGATTCGACGAGCGCCAGCACCGGCTTGCCGCCGCACGCCAGGCGCAGCTCGGCCACGGCATCGGCGGATGCCGCCTTGGGCAGCAGCACGGCCGCCACACCGGGATGCGCCGCCAGGCGCGCGTCATCGGCAAACCAGCCGGTATCGGCGCCATTGATTCGCAACACGACCGGCTGTGCTGCGTCGAGCGCGCCGGCCACGGCATCGCGCGCCGCGCCTTTGTGGGCCGGGGCGACGGCGTCCTCGAGGTCGACGATCACTGCGTCCGCGCCGCTGGACCGCGCCTTGGCGATCCGTTCCGGACGGTCGCCGGGAACGAACAGGTACGAACGCGGCTGCTTCATCGGTTGCCGGCGCGGTTCACACTGCGCCGGCCTGGTGCAGGCGTGCAATGGCGTCGGTGTCGTAGCCGAGTTCGGCGAGGATGCGGTCTGTGTGCTCGCCGAGCGCCGGGATCGGATCCATGCGGTAGTCGAACGAACTGGTGTCGGCGGGCGGCTTCAGCGCCGGGATCGGCCCGCCCGGCGAACCGACCTCGACCCAGCGGCCGCGCGCCGCCAGTTGCGGATGCTTCCAGACGTCGGCGATATCGTTGACCGAGGCGTTGCCGATGCCGGCGGCGTCGAGCCGCGCGATCACCTGCGCCGCGGTCAGCGGGCGGAAGCAATCCTCGATCAGTGCCTTCAGTTCGACGCGGTGGTCGCTGCGCCGGGTGTTGCTGTCGAAGCGCGCGTCGGTCGCCACCTCGGGCCGCTGCAGCACGTCGCGGCAGAAGGTCAGCCACTCGCGTTCGTTCTGCAGACCGAGCAGCACCGTCTTGCCGTCGCCGGTGGCCATCGGGCCGTACGGATAGACGCTGGGATGGCTGGCGCCGGAGCGTGGCGCCTGCGGCTGACCGTCGTAGGCGTAGTAGACCGGGTTGCCCATCCACTCGCCGAGTGCTTCGAGCATCGACACGTCGATGGCGCTGCCCTCGCCGGTGCGCCCTCGCTGGATCAGTGCCGCCAGGATGCCACTGTAGGCGTACATGCCAGCCGCGATGTCGGCCACCGAGATGCCGGCGCGGATCACCTGCTCCGGCGTGCCGGTCACCGACAGCAGACCGGCCTCGGCCTGCACCAGCAGATCGTAGGCCTTCTTGTCGCGATACGGG
>JAHEDN010000236.1 GCA_024641225.1 Burkholderiales bacterium
CGCCGCGATCGCATACATCCAGAAGGCGAACACCATCACCACCATGCCCGTGAGCATGATGTCGGCCATCGACGAGCCGCCGGGGCGCACCGATGCGCCCTGGTGCAGCGTGTTCCACCACTTGACCGAGAAATAGATGATCGGCACGTTGATCACGCCGACCAGCGCCAGCACCGCGCCAGCCTTGTCCGCACGCCGCTTGTCGTCGATCGCCGCCTGCAGCGCGATGAAGCCGAGATACAGGAACAGCAGGATCAGCGTACTGGTGAGCCGCGCGTCCCATACCCAGTAGGCACCCCACGTCGGTCGGCCCCAGAGCGCACCGGTCCACAGCGAGATGAATGCCATCAGCGCACCGGTCGGCGCGATGGCCTGCGCCATCATCGATGACAGCCGCGTATTGAAGGCGAGGCCCACGCTGGCCCAGAACGCCATCACCACGTACAGGAACATCGCCATCCAGGCGGCGGGCACGTGGATGAAGATGATGCGGTACGAGTCCCCCTGCTGTGCGTCAGTCGGCGCAAGCAAGAAGCCGATGTACAGCCCGATCACGGTCAGCACCGCGGCCAGCAGCGCAAAGACCAGCACCAGTCGGCCGGCGAGCGGATAGAAGACGTTCGGCGCCGCATAGCGGAACACGCTGAAACCGGGGCTGGCAGTGACGCTCGACATGTCGGCGGGCAGTGTATGAATGAAAGTGCGGCTGGGTTTGTCTTGCCGCAAGGACCGATGGTTCGGACTTTCCCGGGGGCAATCGGGCTTGCGCCCCCGCAAACCAACGTAAGACCGCGATTATTCCAAAGAAATCCGCAGTGCCGCGCTGATTGCCCACGGCGCAAGTACGGTCGCCCCAATGGACAGGGCGGCCAGCACCAGCATCTGCCCGCGCGGCGCCAGGCCGCCGGCGATCGCCTCGACCGCGCCGGCGCCGAAGATCAGCACTGGCACGTACAGAGGCAGCACCAGCAGCGTGATCAGCACGCCCCCTCCGCGCAGGCCGAGGGTCAGCGCGGCGCCGACCGCGCCGATCAGTGACAGCGCGGGCGTTCCCAGCACCAGCGACGCGACCAGCACCGCGATCGCATCGCCGGGCAGGTCGAACATCACGCCGAGCAGCACTGCCATCAGCGTGATCGGCAGGCCGGTGGTCAGCCAGTGTGCCAGCACCTTGGCCAGCACGATCACAGGCAGCGGCTCGCCCGACAGCAGCATCTGTTCGAGCGTGCCGTCCGCGTAGTCGCTCGCGAACAGGCGGTTCAGCGACAGGATCGAGGCCAGCAGCGCCGCCACCCAGACCACGCCCGGCGCGATCGTGCGCAAGGTGTTGATCTCCGGGCCGACGCCCAGCGGCACCATCGTCACCACGACGATGAAGAACAGCAGCGTGTTGGCCACGTCGGCGCGCTGGCGCGCCGCCAGCAGCAGGTCGCGACGGACAACCGCAGAAAACGTTCCGGTCAGCATCTCGCGCTCATCCCGGCGCCCTGGCCGCGTGCAGATCGAGCCGCTCCACCCGTCCCGGCAGCGGGACGTCCTGATGGGTGGTCAGCACGACGATGCTGCCGCGCTCGAGCTGCTCGCCGATCAGCGTCGACAGGGCAGCCACACCACGCACGTCGAGCGCAGTGAACGGCTCGTCGAGGATCCACAGTTTCGCCTCGCGCGCCAGGAACAGTCGCGCCAGGCCGATACGGCGGCGCTGTCCCTGCGAAAGAAAGCGCGCCTGCGACGCCTCGAAGCCCGCCAGTCCCACCGCACCGAGTGCGTGCCGCGCGCCGGCCTCCTCGGTCGGGTGCCCCGCGAGCGCCGCCGCAAAGCGCACGTTTTCCAGCGCTGTCAGATCGTCCTTGACGCCGTTCAGGTGGCCGACGTACGAAAGCACGTGCCAGTAGTCCTCGCGCAGCTTGCGGATGTCCTGCCCCGTCCAGTGCACGCTGCCGGCGGTGGGCGACAGCAGGCCGCACAGGATGCGCAAAAGACTGGTCTTGCCGGCACCGTTTTCGCCGGCCACGTGCAGGCACACGCCCGCCTCGACACGCAACGCCAGTCCGGTGAACAACTGTCGTTCACCGCGGGTGCACTCGAGGTCGATCGTTTCCAGCATCGTTTCAAGCAGGTTCAGGGGCAGCCGACGCGCCACGCGCGGACCGGATCCGGTCCTGCGCCGACGCGCACGGCGCGCAAGGGTAACAGGGGCGGAGCTGCGAAAAAAAGAGCCGCGAAATGTACTCGCGGCTCTGTCCTCTCCCCTGAAGAATCCTGAGGCGGCTTCCGCCGAAGCCCGACGGTCACCACCCTGCACGGCCCGCCTTGGCGGTCCTTTGTCCGCTCCACCGAGCGGACATCAGGACGCGCCTGCGGCCGCGGCCCCTGCGTTCGATCGTTTCGAGTCGATCGCGGCAGCGTCTCGCAGTTGCGCCTGCCGCGCCTTGACATTTGACAAAGACTGCAACGAACGCCGGAATGATCTTTGTGCGAATTGCGCACCTACGAAGTAACCGACGGCGTTACATGGGGCCGACGCGCCCGCAGGGCCAAATCGGCGAGACCGGTCAGCGCCAGGCGTAGACGTAGCTCACGCCGATGTAGGCGACCTTCTGATCCTGCAGAATCGACACCGTCGTGTTGTCGCTGAACGCGTACGGCACGCCGCTGTATTCATAGCCCCAGTCGTTGTACTTCGTTCGCTGGAAGATCGCGTCGAGCCGCAGCGCCTGGTTCTTTGCAAGCGCGTACCTGCCGTACAGCCGCAGTTCGGTCTGCTGGAACTTGATGTCCGGCAGGCCGCCCGTAGCGGCCAGCAGCGCTTCGCTCGACGGGTTGGCGAGCGGATCGAGCGTCTGCGCATAGGCGTTGTTGTCGTTGATGTAGGCGAGCGAGCCGCCCAGTTCGATCTGCTCGCTGATCCGCCCGTTGGCGCCAAAGCCGATCGTCGTGTTGGTGTTGTCGAAGGCGAGGATCGCGCCGGCCGGGCGCGCCTGGTTCACCTTCTGCGTGCCGTAGGAAGCGAAGCCGTTGAGGTTCCAGGCGTCCGACAGCGCATAGTTGGCGTCGATCGTGAACAGGCTCATCTTGCTGTCGCGCAGGGCGTACGCGCTGGGCATCGAGTAATCGTCCTTGCCGCCGGCCGCGCTGAACATCAGGAACAGCGCGTCGGTCGGCTGCCAGTTCGCCTGCACCTTCAGCTGGTCGCGCCGCCGGTCGGCCAGCGTCGGCGAGAAGATCGCCGTCGCCGGGAAGGCCGACGTGTCGGAGACTTCGGTCACGCCTCCGCCGCTGGTGGGCCGCAGCCAGTTCGAGCCGTTGCGGTCGCTGCTGCTGAAACGGATCTCGCCACTGAACGACTCCGTCATCCGCCGCCGCAGCTGGATGCGCCAGGTCGTCTCGTCGGTGTCCTGGCGCAGGGCGCTCACCCCGCCCACCGCGCTGGTCGGCGTGAAGTCAGCACGGTCGATCGACTCGTAGTCGACGCCGGCCACGCCCTGGTATGCGCTGGTGAACTGGTAGGTCGCCTGGAGCTTGCCGCGGATGCGCTGCAGCGAATAGTCGCGGTTGGTGTAGGTCGATGCGCCCTGGACGTTGTAGGTCGCGATCGGCGTCTTGTCGTTGCGGTCCTCGTAGCGGCCCTCGGCGAGCAGCGTCAGCTTGGCGATCGGCCGCGACACGAGCCCGATCTGCGCCAGCGTGGTGGCGACCTCGCCGTCGAGGCTGCCGACCCCCGCCGGCGCGCCGGCCAGCCCGGCGCTGGCGAAATCCTGGTCCTGCCGCGCCTGCGAATACGCCAGCTTGAAGTTGGCCCGCGTCGACGGCGTGAACGTGTAGTTGCCGGCGAGGTCGAGCGTCTGCGAGCGGTTATCCGGCGGCAGCGCCACCGGGTTGCTGAGGATGTCCTGCAGGCCATTGGACAGCGGCAGCAGCGTGCCGACCGGGTTGTTCAGGCTGCCGGGGATGCCGGGCGTGAGCGCGCCATTCGAGTTGCTGTAGAAGGAACCGTAGTAGCCGCCAGTCAGGCGCAGCCGCTCGCCGGCATAGTTCAGCCGCAGCTCGGCCTGGCTGTGATTCGAATTGATCGGCTCGGGCAGCAGCAATACGGATGAACCGGTGCTGGCGAGCGTCGTCGATCCGCAGGTCGGGGCGACGACCGACATGCAGTTCATGCCGATGCCGAAAATGCGCGAGCCGTCCTTGTTCTCGCTCTTCAGGCTCGCCTCGAGCTGCAGCGCGGAACCGAACCACTTGGAAAAGCCGAAGCCAAGTCCCTGGCGCTTGGTCCGCAGGTCGAAATCCGACCCACTGCCGGTACCGCCGTCGAGGTGCACCACCTGCGGCGAAGTGGAGCCGGCGCCGGCGAGGCCGGTATTGATCGTGTACGGATCGCGGCGGATCAGCTCGCCGTAATCGGCCGTGAACTTCCAGTCACCCTGCTTCTGCCAGTAGAAAAGAAGTTCGCGCGTCTGCAGGCCGAGGTTGGTGCCGATCAGACCGGTCGAGGTGCCGTCGGCGGTATCCCAGCGCCGGTAGTCAAGGTCGAGCAGGCCGTAGAAGCTCTGGTCGCGCATGCCGTTGTACTGGCCGAAGAAGGCGCGGTCGGCACTGTCGCCGCTGGCCCAGGCGCCGCCGACGGTGACCGAGGCGTGTGCCTGCTTGGTCTGCTCCTCGGCGGGCTTCGCTTCCGTGGTCTGCGCGTGCGCCGGGCCGAAGGCAGCCAGCAGAGCGATGACGACTGCGGTCGGCCGCAGGCAGGTATGGCGGACGGGGGTTTTCATCGTTGCGCTCCAGTCCGTTAGCGGAACATCAGCTGCGGCGTCGGATTACCGAGCGGCGCCCCGGAGGCGGGGTTGTTCGAGCCGTGCACCTGGGTGTGGCAGTTCAGGCAACTGCGCCCCTGCCAGATATTGACGGTGTTCTTGCCGCTGGAAGTCGCGGTTACCTCCGACTGGTACTGGCCGGGCACCGGCGGCGGGAACACACCGGGCTGGCCGCCGAGCGCGCCGACGCCGCCGGCGACGTGCGGCGTGTGGCACTGCTGGCAGAGGATCGGCGCCCGCGCCGACAGCATCGCGGCGATCGAACTGCCGTGCGGGTTGTGGCAGGACGCGCAGTCCTCGGTCACCGGCTGGTGCTGGTGCACGAACGGGCC
>JAHEDN010000237.1 GCA_024641225.1 Burkholderiales bacterium
TGCAGCAGCAGCGCGGTGCGGGCGCGCGAGCATCGCTGCGCGCGCACGGCGGCGCGTTCGCCGCTGGCGTAGTGCTGTGCTGCGTGCTGCTGGCGGCATTGCTCATCGCGCTGCGGGCGGCGGGCGCGCAGCTCGGTTGGGGTTTTCAGCTGCAGACGCCGTGGGTGATCGCGGCGCTCATGTTGTTGTTCTTCGTCATCGGGCTGAATCTGCTCGGCGCCTTCGAATTCACCTTTGGCGGAGCGCTGGCCTCGAGCGGCACTGCGCAGCGCCTGCAGGGTGATCACCTCGGAGGAAGCTTCGCCACCGGGCTGCTGGCGGTGGTGATCGCGGCGCCGTGCACGGCGCCGTTCATGGGTGCTGCACTCGGCTATGCGATCACACAACCGGCGCCTGTCGCGTTGGCGGTCTTCGCAGCGCTGGGCCTCGGCATGGCGTCTCCGTATGTCGCCTTGACCTGGATGCCGGCGCTGGTCGACCGGCTGCCGCGGCCCGGCGCGTGGATGCAGCGATTCAAACAGGTGATGGCCTTCCCGATGTTTGCCACCTGCGTCTGGCTGATATGGGTGCTGGCGCAGCAGGTGGGCATCGATGCTGCTGCGCTGGTGCTCGGCGGCTTGGTCCTCGTGGCGTTCTGTGCATGGGCCCTGGGGCTGGCGCAGGGAGGAGCCCAGCGCTGGCGCTGGGTCGCGCTGGCCGCCGCGCCGCTGGCGCTGTACGCGGTCTTCGGCGCGACATGGCCTGGCACGACCGAGCCGCCTCGTGACGCGGCGCGGGTGGGCGAAGCACAGGGCTGGCAGGCCTGGAGTCGCGCGGAGCAGGATGCCCAACTCGCTGCGGGCAAGCCGGTGTTCGTTGATTTCACCGCAGCGTGGTGCGTGACGTGCCAGGCCAACAAGCGGCTGGTGCTCAGCCGCGACTCGGTGAAGACTGCTCTCGCGCAGCGCGGCGTGACGATGCTGCGTGCCGACTGGACCAACCGGGACGACGAGGTCACCCGCGAGCTGGCGCGCTTCAACCGCAACGGCGTGCCGCTCTACGTGCTCTACGACCGCGGAGGCGCGCCCCACGTGCTGCCGGAACTGCTTACCGAACGCATCGTGCTCGATGCGCTGGCCCGCCTCTGAATCGATCGAATGTCCGGGAGCCAATGATGCTGCGACGTGCCTTTCTTGCCCTTGCCTTGACGATTGCCGTGCCGCTGCCTGCGCTGGCTCAGCCCAGCCCCGGTCAGCCGGCGCCCGCGTTCTCGCTGACCGATCTCGATGGCCGCAAGGTGGCGCTGACCGATCTGCGTGGCAAGTACGTCGTGCTGGAGTGGACCAACCCGGGCTGTCCGTTCGTGCAGAAGCACTACGGCAGCGGCAACATGCAGTCGCTGCAGAAGCGGTTCACGGCCGAGGGCGTGCAGTGGATCGTCATCAACTCGACCGCCGTCTCGCACTCCGACTACCTGAAGCCGGCCGAACAGAAGTCCTGGCTGCAGAAGCAGGGCGCGGCGGCCTCGGTCGCCGCGCTCGATCCCGAAGGAACGGTTGGTCGCGCGTACGGTGCGAAGACCACGCCGCACATGTACGTGATCGACCCGAACGGCGTGCTCGTCTACGCCGGCGCCATCGACGACAAGCGCAGCACCAATCCGGCCGACGTGAAGACAGCGAACAACTATGTCGTGCAGGCGTTTGCCGAACTGCGCGCCGGCAAGCCGTTGTCGGCACCGTCGACGACAGCGTACGGATGCACGGTCAAGTACGGCTCCTGACCGGTCACGGTTCACCCGTTCGCATACACCCACTGCAGCAGTGCGTCGTGCGCGGCCCGGCCGCCGCGGGCGTTGGGGTGGTTGATCATCGCCACCACGGCGTAGCGTCGGCCGCTGGAGGCGTGCACGTAGCCGGCAATCGCGCGCACGTCGACGAGAAGCCCGGTCTTGATGTGCGCGTTGCCCGCCGCTCCGCTGCGCTTGCGCATCGTGCCGTCCACGCCGACCAGCGGCAGGGACGCCATCAGTTCCGGCATCAGGGGGCTCGCGAAGGCGTGGCGAAGCATGCGTGCGAGGCTGGCGGCTGAGATGCGCGCGTTGCGCGACAGCCCCGAGCCGTTCTCCAGCACCAGTTCGGGAATCGCCAGTTGATGACTTTCGAGCCAGGCGCGGAGGGCTGCCTCGGCGCGTGTCGCGCTGGCAGCTTGCTTTCCGCCCTGGTTGGCGAGCGTCAGGTAGATCTGCCTTGCCATCACGTTGTTGCTGAACTTGTTGACGTCGCGGATCACTTCGGACAGCGGCGCCGATTCGTGCACCGCGACCAGGCGTGCGTCGTCGGGCACCGAACCTTCGCGCAGCGTGCCGGTCCAGACGCCGCCGGCACCCTGCCACAGCGCACCGAACGCCGCGGAGAAGTAGCGGCTGTGATCGAGCAGGGACAGGTGCCACGACCGCTCGCCGCAGGCGAGCGGGAATTCGCCGCGGAATTGAGGCGACATTGGATCCGAAAAATCGGCTTTCAGGCGTCCGCGCCAGTCGCCGCAGGGACCGTTCACTGCGCGCACTTTCTCGGGCAGCTTCATCCCGGCCATGGCTGGCGTGGCGATGACGCGCGCGCTGCGACTCCCGGAGTCGGGAACGAAGTCGAACCTGATCGCCTTGAAGTTCAGCAGCAGTGCGTCTGGGCCGGTGTTGTATGGCCGCAGAAGCTCGCCGTCGAACTCGCCGGGGTCGTGAGAGTCCACGTCAAACGCCGAGCGGTCGAGCACCAGATCGCCGCGGACCTCGCGAATGCCATAACCCCGGATGCGCTGGATCATCAGCCACAGGCTCTCGATCACCAGTTTCGGGTCGCCGCTGCCGCGTACGACGAGGTCGCCCTCGAGCACATCGCTGTTCAGCGCGCCGGTGGCGAAGACTTCGGTGCGCCACCTGAACGCCGGCCCGAGCAGGTCCAGTGCCGCATAGGTCGTGACCAGCTTCATCGTCGAGGCCGGGTTCATCGGCTGCGACTCGTTCGATTCGATCACGACGCCGCCCGGGGACAAGGGCAGTACCACGATCGAAGATGACGAAGCAGGAATCTCCGCGCTGCGCAGCGCCGCGCGGACCGCCTCGGGCACCTGCCGCTGGGCCTGCTCGTCCTGCGCCGGCGCCGAACCGGCGGACAGGGCGATGACAGCGAGAACTGCCAGGATTGCGCAGCGCGCGGCTTTCGGTGCGACTGCCAGACTCTGGCGCAGCGAACAGGCGAGGAGCGCGACCATGCGGCGAGAATACTGCCGCGCGGCTGCGCCACCGCTAACGGTTCAGCAGCGCGGCGAGCCGTCGCCTGAACGACGACACGAGCGGCGCCTGCTCGGCCGCCAGATCGAACACCGACAGCATCGTGCGCCGACCGATGTCGTCGCGGAAATTGCGGTCACGCTCGACGATCGCCAGCAGTTGCTCCAGTGCGGGTTCGAAGTTGCGCCGCGCAATGTGCTGGTTGGCGAGATCGAGCCGTGCCTGCAGGTCGGCCGGGTTGGCCGCGATGTGCGCCAGCAGCACCTCGGCGTCGGGCAGTTCGGCCGCGCGGCGTTGGCTCTCCAGCTGCGTATTCAGTGCGATCCAGCGCGGCTCCAGCTTGCCCGCCGCAGAGACGCCGGCAAGGTTCTCCGCGGCTTCATCAAGACGGCCGTCGTCGGCCGAATGCTCCAGAAGTAGTTGTGTCAGGTCCAGCCTGGCGGCGTCGCGTTGCGGATCGATTGCGACGGCTGCGCGCAGCGCGCGCGCGGCGCCGCTTGTGTCGCCCCCAGCGAGCAGGTGCTGCGCCTTGCGGCGCTCGATCTCTGCCGGATCCGGCAGCAGACGGCTGATGAACTGGCGCAACGCTTCCGCGGGCAGCACGCCCACGAACGAATCGACCGCCTGGCCGTCGACGAAGGCGACGACATACGGAATGCTGCGCACGCCGAAGCGGGCGGCGAGTTCCTGATTCTCGTCAACGTTGAGTTTGACGACCTTCAGCCTGCCCTTGTGCTCGGCCTCGGCCGCGGCCAGTACCGGGGAAAGCGTGCGGCACGGGCCGCACCAGGGAGCCCAGAAATCGACCAGCACCGGCGCCTGGCGCGACGCCTCGATCACGTCGACGGTGAAGCTTTGCTGCGTAGTGTCCAGCATGGTGCACCTCCTGCCCTGCCATGTCTGGGCGGACCGGCGCTGGCACAAGGGGTGCAGCGTCGCAGCGCGGGCTGGCGACTTGGGCGCGGGCTCAGGCCATCAGCTGCATCAGCCCGAGGCCGGCACGGCGGTGGTGGCCGAAACCCTGGCTGATGCGCCGCTTGAACTCCTCGGGCTCGGCGACTTCGAGGGCTCCCTCGACCTGAGCGTAGTCGATCCTGACTTTCTGGCGACGGTGGCTGAACCGCAGCGCCTGCATCGATACGTCAAGCATGAGCGGGGTGAACCCGTACCTGGCGGCGTTGGCTCTCAGCCAGGCTTCGACTTCCTGGCTGTCGGCGTACGGCTCGATCGCCTTGTCACCGCCGTCCATGGTGACCCGGCCGGCGCAAACCTGCAGGGTGAACCGGTACATCAGGCCCTCGGCGAGCTGGATGACGATGCGCTTGGGTTCGAGCGCACTGACTGCAGTTGCCGGCCAGCGTGTCCACGGCGCGGCCGACTGCACCCAGTAGCGTCCGGCAATCGCGCTGTCGGCGCGAAAGAGGAATTCGCCTTCCCCCGCTTTCTGACCGAATACGTCCGCCAGTTCACGGTGCGCGGTGACCGGGTCGGTGTCCGGGGCGAACGCGACCGCGGTCTCGAAGAATTCAAGCGCCGGGATTTCCAGCCGAGTGAAGCTCAGCACCGAATGAATGAATCCCGAGCGCCGTGTCAGCGTGCGTTTGAAGGCACCGTTTCCGCCGAAAAAGCCCACGATCGACTGTCTTCCAGGTAGGCGACACGGCGGCTACCCGCGGGTCGCGGATCGCCGCGAATGCGGCGACTGGGCGCAAGCGTGCCGCAGCCGCCGCATGACGGGAAGCGGCCGCGTGGATTAGTCCCACACCATGACCGCACCGCGCGCGAGGGACCGGCCCCACCGGCGCCTGCGGGCACCGGCCGCAATCGCCCACCGATGACGACGGGTAAT
>JAHEDN010000238.1 GCA_024641225.1 Burkholderiales bacterium
ATCACGATGGACGTGGCCCTGATTGCGCCGATCGCGATGGAAGAGGGCCTGCGCTTCGCCGTGCGCGAGGGCGGCCGCACCGTCGGCGCCGGCGTCGTGGCCAAAATCATCGAATAGGTACGGGATTCGCGCAGGGGTATAGCTCAACTGGCAGAGCGTCGGTCTCCAAAACCGAAGGTTGGGGGTTCGATTCCCTCTGCCCCTGCCAAAGTAACCGAGGGGCCCGAGCGGGCCCCTGAGTCGCCGCCAGCGTGCTTCGGCGGGTGAAGGACATGAGTACACAGAACATCGAAACGGTGGGAAGCAAAGCGGCCTCGGCGCTGGTGGTGTTGGCGGTAGCGGCGGTGTTGGCCGGTGTACTCGGGTTCAGCTTTCTGACCGACCAGCCGATGCTGAACCGGGTCGGCATTCTCATCGGCGGCCTCCTGCTGGGCCTCGGCATTGCGTGGTTCTCGCCGCCTGGCAAGCAGTTTCTTGGCTTCGCACGCGAGTCGTACGACGAGACGCGGCGCGTCGTTTGGCCGTCGCGCAAGGAGACCGTCAACATGACCGGCATCGTCTTCGCGCTGGTGGTTGCGATGGCCTTGTTCCTGTTCGTTGTCGACAAGCTTCTTGAGTGGGGTCTGTACGACCTGCTGCTGGGGTGGAAATGATGAGCGAGGCTGTTACGTCCACCGAGGCCGCAAGAACCGGCGGCGCCAAGCGCTGGTATGTGGTCCATGCCTATTCGGGCATGGAGAAGAGCGTCGCCAAGGCGCTGCAGGAACGGATCGACCGCGAGGGGTTGCAATCTCATTTCGGGCGAATCCTCGTGCCGACCGAAGAGGTGGTCGAGGTCAAGGGCGGCAAGAAGGCGATCACCGAGCGAAGGCTGTACTCAGGCTACGTGCTCGTGGAAATGGACATGACCGACGAGGCTTGGCACCTGGTCAAGAGCACGCCCAAGGTGACCGGATTCCTGGGGGGCACCGCGAACAGGCCCTCGCCGCTGCCGCAGCGCGAGGTCGACGAGATCCTGCTGCGCATGCAGGAGGGCTACGAGAAACCGAAGCCGAAGGTGCTGTTCGAAGTGGGCGAGATGGTGCGCGTGAAGGATGGCCCGTTTGCCGACTTCAACGGCAACGTCGAGGAGGTCAACTATGACAAGAGCCGGGTCCGCGTATCGGTGACGATCTTCGGCCGCTCCACGCCGGTTGACCTCGAGTTCGGCCAGGTCGAGAAGGTTTGATTCTTGTTCGTCGCCTTGTGGCGGCCGTATTCGACCCGCGTCAGTGGTCGCGTTGTGGAAAGTTGCACCGAGGAGTCGAAGTAGGGCGTGCCCGAACCGACGCTTGTACTCAAGGAGTCACTGGATGGCCAAGAAGATAGTCGGCTTCATCAAACTGCAGGTCCCGGCCGGCAAAGCTAATCCTTCGCCGCCGATCGGGCCGGCGCTCGGCCAGCGCGGCCTGAATATCATGGAGTTCTGCAAGGCGTTCAACGCGCAGACCCAGGCTGTCGAGCCGGGACTGCCGATCCCGGTAGTGATCACGGCGTACGCGGACAAGAGCTTCACGTTCGTGATGAAGACACCGCCGGCGACGATCCTGATCAAGAAGGCGGCAAAGATCGATAAGGGTTCGCAGCGGCCGCATACCGATAAGGTCGGCAAGATCACGCGGGCGCAGGCCGAGGAGATCGCAAGGACCAAGATGCCGGACCTCACGGCAGCCGACCTTGATGCAGCGGTACGGACGATTGCAGGCTCGGCCCGCAGCATGGGCATCACGGTGGAGGGCGTCTAGATGCCGCGACTGTCCAAGCGAACCAAGGCAATTCGTGCCAAGGTCGAACTGAACAAGAGCTACGCAGTGCAAGACGCGCTGGCGCTGATCAAGCAGACGGCGACCGCGAAATTCGACGAATCGGTCGATGTGGCGGTCGTGCTTGGGGTGGACGCGAAGAAGTCCGATCAGGCCGTGCGTGGCTCCGTGGTCTTGCCGGAAGGAACGGGAAAATCCGTCCGCGTGGCAGTGTTTGCGCAGGGCGCGAAGGTCGACGAGGCGCGGGCGGCCGGCGCCGACGTGGTCGGCTTCGACGACCTGGCGGCAAAGGTCAAGGAAGGCTACATGGACTTCGACGTCGTGATCGCTTCGCCGGACGCGATGCGGGTGGTCGGCCAGCTCGGCCAGATCCTCGGGCCGCGCGGGTTGATGCCCAACCCGAAGGTCGGCACGGTCACGGCTGACGTGGCCGGGGCCGTGAAGAATGCCAAGGCCGGCCAGGTGCAGTTCCGGACTGACAAGGGCGGCATCGTTCATTGCACGATCGGTCGCGCTTCGTTCGAAGCCAGCCGCCTGCGCACCAATCTCGCTGCGCTGATCGAGGCCCTGAACAAGGCCAAGCCGGCTTCGAGCAAGGGCGTCTTTGTGCGCAAGGTCTCGGTGTCTTCGACGATGGGTATCGGCGTGCGCATCGACCAGGCCAGTCTCAACGCTTGATAGAAGGAATCGGTGGGTCTGGCGTTGGCCGGACCCGAAAAGGGCTTTGGGCAGCGTTGCCGGAAACGGCGGCGCGGCTGTCAAAGACCGCTGGAAGAAAGTCGAGCCCTGGACGCAAAGCGTCGAGCGTGAAGTGTCCGGGCAGGCCTTCGTTAATCCCCGGCAGTTGCGGCAAGCGTGCACGTTCGACGCCAGACGCTTGACGATCGGCGCGCCGGATCCAGCGCAGACGGTGAACCCGAAGAGAGTTTTTGCGTTGTGCGCTCCGTCAGGGGCAAGCGGCTCAAGGGCATCTCGATTGGTCGCCGGGTTTTGAACCGGTGCGGATGCCGCGAGGCGAGCACCAATTGACTAGATGGAGCCAGTACCGTGGGTATGAACCGGCAGCAGAAGGCGGCCAAGGTCGAGGAAGTCTCCGCCCTAGTGGCGAAGGCGCACACGATCGTCGTGGCCGAATACCGAGGTCTGGATGTGGAGTCGGTCACCAAGCTGCGCAGGCAGGCGCGCGGCGAGGGTGTCCAGTTGCGGGTGCTCAAGAACACCCTGGCGCGTCGCGCCGTCAGTGGCACAGCGTTCGCCGGCTTGTCCGACAAACTTGTCGGACCGCTGATGTACTGCTTTTCCGCTGATCCGGTAGCGGCCGCCAAGGTCCTTGCGAGCTTCGCAAAGGACAACGACAAGCTCGTGCTGAAGGCTGGCGCAATGCCCGATTTCGTGATGGACGAAGCGGGCGTGAAGTCGCTGGCCACGATGCCGAGCCGCGAAGAGCTGCTCGCGAAGCTGATGGCAACCATGCAGGCGCCAATCGGCCAGTTCGTCCGCACGCTGAACGAGGTGCCCGCGCGCTTCGTCCGCACGCTGGCGGCGGTCCGCGACGCGAAGGAGCAGGCCCCGGCTTGACCCCCGCCCCATCCCGAATCCGATCAACACAAACACAGCGCATCAGGAGTTACTGCAATGGCACTTTCAAACACCGAAATCCTCGACGTGATCGCCGCCAAGTCGGTTCTCGAAGTCAGCGAGCTGATCAAGATGATGGAAGAGAAGTTTGGCGTCTCGGCAGCGGCTGCTGCTGTCGCCGTGGCCGCTCCGGCGGCCGGCGGCGGCGCGGCGGCGGCGGCTGAAGAGCAGACCGAATTCACCGTCGTGCTCGCCGAAACCGGGCCCAACAAAGTCAACGTCATCAAGGCGGTTCGCGAACTGACCGGTCTGGGCCTGAAGGAAGCGAAGGATCTGGTCGATGGCGCGCCCAAACCCGTCAAGGAGGGCGTGAACAAGGCCGACGCCGAGGCAGCGAAGAAGAAGCTGGAAGAGGCAGGCGCCAAGGTGCAGGTCAAGTAACGATGGTGCACGGGCGGCGGCTTTGCCGCTGCCGCCCCGAAGTCTTCGCCGGAAGACTTCGATGCGCGCTCGACGGCATGAAAGCCAACGAGCGCGCATCAAAGTCTTCCCCTGATGAGCGGACAACACGCGCGGCACATCGCCACGCGGGGCACTTGCCTCGCGTGGCTTTCCGCGCCTTGCTCGCCCGCAGCCTGTTGATTTCACCCTGAACGGAGCGCCCATGCCGTACTCGTTCACCGAAAAGAAACGGATCCGTAAGAGCTTCGCCAAGCGGCCGGCCGTGCAGGCCGTGCCCTTCCTGCTGGCGACCCAGCTCGAGTCGTACATGCAATTCCTGCAGGCCGACGTGCCACCGTCGCAGCGCAAGCCCGAGGGCCTGCAGGCGGCGTTCCTGTCGATCTTCCCCATCTCCAGCCACAACGGAATGGCGCGGCTGGAGTTCGGCGGCTTCAACCTCGGCGACCCGCCGTTCGACGTTAAAGAATGCCAGCAGCGCGGGCTGACCTTCGCTTCGCCGCTGCGCGCCAAGGTGCGGCTGGTGATCATGGATCGCGAGGCGTCCAAGCCGACGGTCAAGGAGGTCAAGGAGCAGGAGGTCTACATGGGCGAGATTCCGCTCATGACGACCACCGGCTCCTTTGTCATCAACGGCACCGAGCGGGTGATCGTCTCTCAGCTGCACCGTTCGCCGGGCGTGTTCTTCGAGCACGACCGCGGCAAGACGCACTCGAGCGGCAAGCTGCTGTTCTCGGCGCGGGTGATCCCGTATCGCGGCTCCTGGCTGGACTTCGAGTTCGATCCGAAAGACATCGTCTACTTCCGCGTCGACCGCCGCCGCAAGATGCCGGCGACGATCCTGCTGAAAGCGATCGGCCTGTCGCCAGAGCAGATCCTGGCGCACTTCTTCTCCTTCGACACCTTTGCGCTTTCGACGACCGGCGGGGCGCATATGGAGCTGATCGCGGAGCGGCTGCGCGGCGAGACCGCGCGCTTCGACATCGTCGACAGGACGGGCAAGGTGATCGTCGCCCGCGACAAGCGCATCAACGCCAAGCACATTCGCGACATGGAAGCGGCGGGCATGAAGCGCATCGAGGTGCCCGATGACTACCTGATCGGTCGCGTGCTGGCCGCCAGCGTGGTCGACGGAGACACCGGGGAGGTGCTTGCCAACGCCAACGACGAGCTCACCGAGGAACTGCTCGGCAAGCTGCGCGCCGCGAGCGTCAAGGAGATCCGCACGATCTACACCAACGACCTCGACCAGGGGCCGTTCATCTCCAATACGCTG
>JAHEDN010000239.1 GCA_024641225.1 Burkholderiales bacterium
CCGCATCGCTGGGAGCATGTCGTCGGCGAATTCGGGCCGACGAAGATTCTGGGCTGGGAAATGGCGGCCTCCGGCTACGCGGGCGTCTGGGCGACCGAGAACACCCGCGAGGCGCTCTTCGACGCGATGCAGCGCAAAGAGGTCTATGCGACCACCGGGCCCCGGATGATCGTGCGTTTCTTCGGTGGCTGGGACTTCACCGAGAAGGACGCGCGGTCGCGGCTGCCCGCGGAAGTCGGATATGCCAAGGGCGTGCCGATGGGCGGCGACCTGTCCAAGGCGCCACCCGGCAAGGCTCCGACCTTCCTGGTGGCGGCGCTCAAGGATCCGATGGGCGGCAATCTCGACCGCGTGCAGATCGTCAAGGGCTGGCTCGATGCCCAGGGCAAGACGCATGAGAAGGTCTACGACGTGGTCTGGGCCAACGCCGACAAGCGAAAGCGCGGGGCTGACGGCAAGCTGCCGCCGGTCGGCAACACGGTGGACTTGGAGAATGCGATCTGGACCAATACGATCGGCGATCCGGAACTGATCACCGCATGGAAGGATCCAGAGTTCGATCCCGGCCTGAAGGCGGTCTATTACGCGCGGGTCGTCGAGATTCCGACGCCTCGGTGGACGGCCTACGACGCCAAGCGGTTCAAGGCGAAGATCGACCCGAAGGTACCCATGATCACCCAGGAGCGGGCTTACACCTCGCCGATCTGGTACACGCCGGGAGGGTGATCGACCGGAGGAGAGTGCGCGGACAGAGGCGTGCGCCGCTGAACGCTGCCTCCCGTGCCCAATCGGCACATGGCCCCTTGGAAGCGGCGTCGAACGTCGGCTAACCGGAAGCACCGGTAACTCTGGTCCTGGCCGACCGACGACCTCAGACCAGGAATTCTCGACGTCCGCTTCGTGCCGTACGCGGGCTTTTCCTGAGCGGGCGGGATGGGCAGACATTCCCTAGCGTGAGTCGCCCGCGTAGCGAACGTAGACGCGCGTCGCGCTCACCAGATTCCATTGCAACCACGCGAACGACACCGCGAACCCGAGGCCGGCCGCTACCGCGAGCGGCGGCCATGCGAGCGCGCCAAGCAGCAGCGCTGTCGCGCCGAAGTGAACGAGCGTCTGGCGACGCATCGACCCCTCGGAGATCATCTGCTTGACGTTGGGCAGCTTCGTGTCACTCGCGCCGCGCCGTTGCTGCAAGTGCAACCAGTTCAGAAACGGCATGATCTTGTAGAGCATCCCAGTGATCACCGACACGAATACGCCCGCGAGCGCGAGCGCGGCGGGCAGCAGCTGAGCCCGGGCGTTCTGACCGAAGCGAGGCAGTGCCTCGAGCGCGACCCAGGCGAGCGCGAACGCGATTAGCGACAGCATCGCGCCGCGCCACAGCAGGAACGTCGAGTCTGTATGCCGCCTGCGGCGCCGCGACTGCAGCCAGAGCGTCGTACCGGCGTAGCATGCCGCCACTGCTGCGCCGCCGATACCGGCACCGAGCTGCCAGGCGGGCGGCACCTTGGCGAGTCCGACAACGCCCTGCACCGACCATGCGCACAGCGCGGCGAACAGCGCCGCGGGCAGTGTCCACGTCAGCCACCGCGGGTAGTTCGGCGTGAGTTGGAACATGGGAACGACCATGTACGACACACCGATCACGAGCATCAGAGCCCACCCGCCAAGTCCCCAAGCGGCGTGAACGTTGACGAGTTCGACGAGCGGCAGCGCGAGTTGTGCGTTGCCGAAGAAGCCTAACTTGACTGTGAGCGCCGCGCCGAGCGTGATCGTGAAGAAGAGCCCCAGCAACGCGAGCCTGAGCACGCGAATGCTCGCGCCTCGCGCCGGCGTCCGCAGCATCGACACCGCGAGCACGCCAACCAGGAGGAGGATTGATCCAACGAGCAGCATGGAGGCGACCTTGATCAACAGCGGTTGCCAGGAGAGGAAACCGGCGGCGAGCAGGATCCCGCCGAGCGTGAGTGCGGGGTGAACGACGCCCGCCACGAGCTTGGGTCGCCAGACGTTGGCGCCGGCCACCACCGCGACGAATTGCAGCAAGGACCCGCACATCGTCTGCAGCATGAAACCGACGGTGATGAGGTGGGTCAGCGCGAACGTGGCGGGCGTCCAGCGCGACTGCAGCGCGTCGCCGGCGAGCACGGCGAGCAAGACGCCGGCCGCGACTCCGAACAGGGGCGCCGTCAGGAAGAACCTGTACGGAACCGAGATCGGGGGCGCCTGTTCGAACGACAGGATCGGCGCCATCGGCGTCAGGGTTTCGTGATGCGAACTTCGTTCGTGCCGTCAGCGAGCAGCCGCGAGCAGTACCGGTATCCGTTGCGGTCGAGGATCGCGTAGAGCGGTAATGGCTCGCAGCGCAGAAGCATCACGAGCTCCTCGCCCCGTTCGAGCGTCTCCAGCTCCGCGAGCGCGTGCGCGAGCGGCTCAGGCGGGTGCATGTCGCGGCCGTCGATGAGCCGTGGCTCAGCCATCCCGTTCTTCCAGCAGCGCCGCGAGCTTGTCGCCCATTGAGTGCGCGCCCTCGCCGAGCACCCGGTCGCACATCGGATAGAGGATGTTCTCCTCCTTCATGTTGTGCTGCTGCATCAGCATCAACAGCGTCTCGCCCGCGCCCGCGTAGGCGTCGGCGTCCCTCGCTGCGCAAGCCTCGGCCATCTGCGAAAGCAGCCCGCCCATCTGCTCATGCTCGTAACGCATCATCCCGGTGGGACCAGCGCCGCCAGCGGCCGCCTCGAAAGCGGGGAAGAGGATGTCTTCCTCGGCGTCGAAGTGGGCCTTCATCTGAGCGCGAAAGCGCTCGAACGCGGCCTTCGCGTTCGCCCAGTCTCCGCGCTGCACGGCGTCCTCGGCCGTAGCGAACAACTCGTCGCAGTGCCGGTGGTGCGCGGGGAGTACGTCGGTCGTGTAAGTCATGAGCACTTCTCTGAGTTGGTCTGCGGCTGGTTCCGATGGCGCGGTCATCCGCCCGCAAGAGCCGGGGTCACTCGCCGAAGAGCGTCAAGGCCAAGCGGCTGGAATTGTACGCTTCGTGCACAGTCGCTTCCTTGAGTCGCATAGAGGGCATGAACCCATCGCGAATTTCGGCCAGGAAGGACGATGCGTACAGCCCGTTCCGAAACACCCAAGCGCGTCAATCCCCGTTGTCGCGGACTTACGGCCCGAAGCGGACCTACTCTGCAGTGGATGCAATTCGGCGATGGGTTGCATGTGTCAGCCAGCAACGGGCGCGCGGGCTAGCAGCATCACCACCCTCTTGGCTATCGCCTCCAGACGGTCACCCTCCAATTGTCAAACCCGTGCACGATGGTGCGTATCGGGCCGGGTGAGCTCACTCGAACGCCGCTTTCCAGGCCGAGCTTGATCGGCGCGCCGGAGGCGGAGAAGTCCGGGCAGGATTCTCCGGCGACGCATGCGGGGCCGGGCGACGGCGAGACCGCAAGCCAGGCGGTCGCGCTTTCCACCACGGATCTTCGGTCAGCGCGCATTCGATTCCGCTTTGCGACAGACAAGCATGAGAAGCGCGGCCGCGGCCATCGCACCCGCCGTCGCGGCCACGATGTCGCCGCGGTCGAATGTGCCGCGCAGGAAGTAGCCCATAAGCATTTGCGTTGCTCGGCCGTCTCCGAAAGTGTCTTTCACGAATCCTGCCAGCGGAACGTTCAGGTTCGGATGCTGGCCGATCTCGAACAGCACATTGACGGCCCACCAGCCCGCGCAGGCGCCGTAGGCGGGCGGCGCTTCCGGCGGCCGCGCCGCAGCCCAGAGCAGCGAGAAGGAAAAGGGATGAACGAAGCTCGGCAGCCATTGGCCGAGCGCGCCGAAGACCGGCCCGATGGGCAGCGTCGCCGCGGCGGGCATCAGTGCCACATGCGCTGCGTCGCGTTCCATGAGGTACACCAGCGATCCGAGCAAGAGTGCCAAGCAGGCGGCGGAGCCTAGGACGGCACGCCGCATCGCACGAATCTCAACGGAAACCGCAGTTCGCGGGAAGAGCATCGCCTGCCCGAAGCGCGACGAGCATGAGCACCTCCGGCAATCGAATGCCCGTCATGTGCTTCTCTTTCGTTGTCAATTTTTCGGCAATGTACTCCGGCGGCTCCAAGCCGCACAAGTGGCTTCGCAGCGCAGTGGCTTCGCAGCGCAGGGCTTTCTGGCTGACGAACGAGATGTTTTCTCCGCCGCTGATGATGACGTCCTTGAATCGGTCTCGGATCTCGACGTAGCCGTCCTCGTGCACGACCGCCGCGTCGCCCGAGTGGAACCATCCGTCCCTGATCGCCGCGTCGGTCGCCTCGGGGTCGTCGTAGTAGCCCTTCATCACCACGTTGCCGCGCACGGTGATCTCGCCGAGCGTCTCGCCGTCGCGCGGCATCTCGTTCCCGTCCTCGTCGACCACGCGCAACTCACCCGAGCTCACGAGCTCGACCCCTTGCCGCGCCTTGATGACCGCGAGCTCGCCGGGCCGAAGGCCGCGATGTTCCGGCCTCGGCTCGCAGAACGTGATGAGCGGCGCGGTCTCGGTCAGCCCGTAGACGTGCGTGAGCTCCCAGCCCAGATCCCGTTCGATCACTTCGATCGTGGCCGCTGCGGGCGGCGCACCGGCGGTGAACAGGCGAACCCCACTCGGCGTGCCGGAGCGTATTGTCTCGGGCGCATTGGCAATGCCGATCAGCACGGTCGGCGCGGCGCAGAACATCGTGATGTTCTCGTCCCTGATCAGGCCGAAGATGAGCGCGTGCTCCACCTTTCTCAGGCACACGTGCGCCATGCCGCGGGCGGTGTTGATCCACGTGAAGGTCCAGCCGTTCGCGTGGAACATCGGCAGCGTCCAGAGATATCGGTCTGCCGGGGTGAGATGCTAGTGTGCTTCACGCCGATTTCGAACACCATATGGAAGGTCGCATCCAAGCCGATACGCGCCAATCGGCGGAGCGGCCTTGCGCGCAGGGGTCCCTCAGGCCGCCACGTAGCGCCTGACGATCTCCGCGCTGGCCTGCCAGTGTCGCGCAAGCTGCGCCGGGTCGCGCAGGTCGCGGTCGAGCACTGCCGACAGGGTGTGCTGGTTCGACAGCAAGAAGTAGCCGAGCGACGCGATCGAGAGGTAG